>CALVMA010000041.1 GCA_944341655.1 uncultured Clostridia bacterium
TTATGAAAATGCGTTTCGCCGCGCGCAGCGGCCGAACGGCGGCGCGGGCTGCGATTCTTGTCTGACGGAAGGGAATGCGCAGTTGAAGACGCTGATGTACGAGGCGTACTTTTGCTGTACGATGCGCTATGCGGAAGGTTTGCTGTGTCTGTTTGAAAACGCCGTTTTTGAAAGGGACGGAAAGATAGTCGTTTTGTTTGCGGAAAGCTGTTTGCACGGGGATTTGCGCATCGACATATCCGAGCGGGATAAAATGCTGTGCATAAAGATCGGGGGAGTGTCGCAAAAGCCGCTGTCGGTGTATGTACCTTTCTGTGCGCAATGTGCCCGCAGGGGTATAGACGGATTCGGCGCCCCCCCCGGCGGAGACACGCTGGAGACTGGACGGTCGCCCGAGCTCGAACGGCACGCGGGGCTGGAAGTACAGATGCTGGGGGATTATGTCCTGTTGAAAGGGCCGGACGGGATCTGTCGTGGAAACACGGATTTTTTATCCTTGACCGAAGAAGAAGCGGGGACGAATGTTTATGAGGTCTGCCTCCTTTGATATAAGCGGCACGTTGCGGAAAAATCAAATATAGCCTTAATCCTGCCGTCGGGTAAAAACCGACGGCAGGATATTTTTTATCCGCCTGAAAATGGCGGCAAAAAATTGACATATATTTTGGAATGTGCTATGATAAAAAAAATCTTATAAGGCGGGAAACGTAATGGGAAAACTTGGCGTTATGCTGGACTGTTCGCGTGACGGTGTGTACACGGTCGGCGCGTTAAAGAAGTATATCGATGTGCTTTCGGCGATGGGTTACGATTCGCTGCAGCTGTACACGGAAGACGTGTACGAGATCGAAGGCGAACCGTATTTCGGGTATCTTCGCGGCAGGTACAGCGGAGAGGAGCTCAAAGAGCTGGACAAATACGCGGCGGGGCGCGGGATCGAGCTGATCCCCTGCATACAGACGCTGGCGCATCTGGGCGGGCTTACGCGGTGGGCGGAATATGCGGACTGCACCGATTGCAACGATATTTTGCTGGCGGATGAGGAGAAGACGTACGTACTGATCGAGAAGATGTTCCGCTCGGTGGCGGAGAATTTCACGTCCCGCCGCATCAACATCGGCATGGACGAAGCGCACATGGTGGGGCTGGGGAAATATCTGGATATACACGGCTATACCGACAGGTTCGGGATTTTGCGCAGGCATTTGCTGCGTGTGAGCGAGATAGCCGCAAAATACGGATTCCGTCCGATGATGTGGTCGGATATGTTTTTCCGCCTGGCATGCAAGGGAGAGTATTATTCTACCGAGCTGGAGATTACGCCGGAAATGGCGGCGCTCGTGCCCGAGAACGTAGATCTTGTCTATTGGGATTATTATTCGAGCGAACAGAAAGTTTATGACGGGATGATCCGTTCGCACAAGAAATTCGGCAGGCACGTCGTATTTGGGGGCGGGGCATGGTCTTGGGCGGGTTTCGCGCCGAAGAACACACTGTCTTTGCAAAACAGCCTGCCCGCGATCCGTTCGTGCATAGAAAACGGTATCGACGATATATTTATCACGGCATGGCGTGACGACGGTGCGGAATGTTCTCTTTACGGAAATCTGCCCGCGCTGTTTGCGATCGCGGAATACGTGCGTTCAAATTTTGACGAAAAGAAGATCGCGGCAAAATTTTATCAAACATTCGGGGTGCGCTTCGAAGATTTTATGTATGCGGACGAGATCGATCTTTGCATGGACCGCGAAATACTTACGTCCACGCTCTGCAAGTATATGCTTTATTCGGATCCGTTTGTCGGATTTTGCGATTACACGGCAAAATGCGGTCAGGGCAAGACGTTTGCGGCGGTTTCCGAAAAGCTGCGCAAAATTTCAAAGGGGCAGGAATACGGGTATCTGTTTGAAACGCTGTCGGCGCTTGCGTCCGTGCTCGAGCTGAAATATGACCTGGGTATCCGCACGCGCGAGGCATACCGGCTGGGGCGCGATGCGGTCAAAGAGCTTTTGCCCGTTTATGCGCAAACGGAGAAGCGCGTGAAGAAGTTCTATGCTCTGTTCCGTGCGCAATGGGACAGGGAATGCAAACCCAACGGGTTTGAAAAGCATGACCTGCGGCTGGGCGGATTGCTGCTGCGGCTGGCGCATTGCAGGGAGATTTTGACCGAGTATGCGGAAGGCAGGTCGGATCGGATTTCCGTTCTGGAAGAAAAGGTCCTTCCCTTCCCCGAGCGCGGAGCGAAAGAGGGGAGCCCGATCAGCTATAATTCCTGGCATATGACGTCGATGGTCAAGCCGTTCTGATTTTGGGCCGATGATATCGGGGCGCCCCCGAAGTTATAAACGATGTAAAAGACCGCAAAGGCGGAAAAGCACGCCTTTGCGGTCTTTTTGCAATGTGCGGACAACGTTGCAAATCTATCGGGAGCGGGGACAAAGACGGCGGGAGGCGTCCGCGGTTGCGGACGCCTCCCGCCGTTCGGGTAAGGTACGAAAAAAAATGTCCGTACGGAAATTTCCGTACGGACGGGCATACTTGTCAGTGTTCCAAAGATTTTTCGATGTAGGGAGCGAGCTCGTCGATATCCAGGCGGATCTGTGCCAGGGTATCGCGGTCGCGGATGGTGACGGAATTGTTTTCCAGCGTATCGAAATCGATGGTGATGCAGAAAGGCGTTCCGATCTCGTCCTGGCGGCGGTAGCGTTTTCCGATGGAACCCGCCTCGTCGTAGGTGACCATAAATTTGGACGCAAGTTTTTTATAACCTTCGCGCGCCTTTTCGGAGAGATTTTTCTGCAAAGGCAGGACGGCTGCTTTGTAAGCCGCGAGCGCGGGGTGGAAGTGCATGACGGTACGCACGTCGCCGCCTTCGAGTTCTTCTTCCTCGTACGCTTCGCAGAGCACGGCGAGCATGAGCCTGTCGGCGCCGATGGAATATTCGACCACGTAGGGGATATATTTCTCGTTGGTGACGGGGTCGAGGTAATTCATGTTTTTGCCCGAGTATTCCTGATGGCGGGGGAGGTCGTAGTCGGTGCGGTCGTGTATGCCGTTGAGTTCGGACCAGCCGATCGGGAAGAGGTACTGAATGTCGCACGCGGATTTTGCGTAATGGGCGAGTTTATCGTGGTCTTTAAAGCGGAGGTGTTCCTCTTTAAAGCCGAGCCCGAGCAGGAAGTTTTTGGCTTTTTGCTTGTATTCCTCGTAATACTGAAGGTCGGTGCCTTCTTTGCAGAACCACTGATGTTCCATCTGTTCGAATTCGATGGTGCGGAAGATGAAATTTCCGGGAGTGATCTCGTTGCGGAAGGCTTTGCCGATCTGTGCGATGCCGAAGGGCACTTTGGCGCGGGTGGTGCGCTGCACGTTGAGGAAGTTTACGAACTCACCCTGCGCGGTTTCGGGGCGCAGATAGATTTTGTTCTGGCTCGCGTCGGTGACGCCACGGGAGGTTTCGAACATGAGGTTGAAAGTGCGGATGGGGGTCCAGTTATGTTTGCCGCAGTTGGGGCAAGCCACTTTATGTTCCGCGATGTAGGCTTCCATTTCGTCGTTGGACATCGTATCGGGGTTTACTTTTCCTTTGGAGTGCGCCTCGATGAGGTTATCGGCGCGGAAGCGTGCTTTGCATTCTTTGCAATCCATTTTGGGGTCGGTGAAAGAAGCGGTGTGGCCGCTGGCTTCCCAGACGCGCGAATTCATGAGGATCGCGGCGTCCACGCCGAAGGAGTTGTCGCTTTCCTGGACGAATTTTTTCCACCAGGCGCGTTTGATGTTGTTTTTGATCTCGACGCCGACGGGGCCGTAGTCCCAAGTGTTGCCCATGCCGCCGTAGATTTCGCTGCCGGGGAAGATGATCCCGCGCGTTTTGCAAAGGTTGACGATCTTATCCATCGTCACTTCGTGTTTGTCTGCCATGATCTACCTCAATACCAAAAAATTCTCTATTATTTTACTTGTTTTGCGCCGCAAAGTCAACGGATTGCGGGTGCAAACGCACAATTATATTTTTAACTTGACGTACAGCAGGGGCGCGACGGTGATGCCTGCGAGCAGCGTCACGAAATAGGTGACGAAGTCGGCCCAATTTTCGTCGGGCAGGAGGAAGTGGAGCGGGAAAAACAGGATGGCGGCGACGGCGCCGATGATGAGCAGGCGGAAGAGTCTGTGCAGCCAGTTTTTGGTATCCTCGAACTTTATGAATTTATCCTCGATCCAAAGGCCTGCGGCGGTGGCGAGGGTGATCGCGGAGATCTGGAACATGGAATGCGTGGCCGTTTTGGGGATAAACAGGAGGGGCACGGTGAGGAGTGCGATGCCGAGGTAGACGTACAGGCGGGCGCCGTACCATTTATAATAGACGAAATTCCAAGCGAACGCGCAGGCGGTGCCGATGGCGAGTCCCGTCAAGACGTCGGTGGGGTAATGGACGCCGAGGTAGAGGCGGGATAGGATGACGAGGAAGACGAATACGGCGCTGAGCGCGATGACGAGCGGTTTGCGGATGCGGATGGCGAGCGTGGCGAAGAAACCGCTCGTGGCAGTGGCGTGGCCGCTGGGGAAGCTCATGTCCGCGTCGAGGTCGGCGGTGGAAACGAGTACGTTGTCGATGTCCACGCGACTGACGGTTCCCGCGGCATAGGGGCGGGTGCGGCGCACGGCGCTTTTGATGCCTGTCGTGAAGCAGCTTGCGGTCATGACGGTGACGAGGGCCTGTTCGCCGATGCGTTTGGAAAAGCAGATATAAATGACGGCAATGATGCCGGCGACGATGAGTTCTTCGCCGAGTGCGGTGAAGATGCCGAAAAAGACGTCCAGAAAGGGACAGCGTATTTTTTCGAGAGCTTGCAGAATGGCTGCGTCCATAAAATACCTCTTGCAGTGAGAAATCTGAAAAAATTATACCACAAATTTGCGACGGAGTACAAGTTTTTTTGCCTTTATTCCGAATTTGTGTTATAATGAGCGTATGTTATCCGTATTATTCAAGGAAAAAGAGGGGTATTCCTTTTATTGCGAGCTGACGGACGGCGAAAAGAAGTACGGCGGCGGGTTAAAGGAAGGGTTGCTCGGGTGTGCGGCGGATTGTCCGTACAAGGAGCTGATGCTGCGAACGCTGATCAACAAATGTATGAACGCGTTTGTGAAAGAGGTGCGGGCGCGCGACGAATGGGGGACGGATCTTGCGCGGTTCGGCTTTGAAAAAGAGGGTGAATTTTACGTAGCAGGGTATGAGAGCCTGAAACTTCCGCACGATTGCGGGCACTGAGGAAAAAACATCGGAGGGAGAGAGATGTTGAGCGATATTGAAATTGCACAGCGCTGCAAAATGCAAAAGATCGGCGATATAGCCAAGAAGCTGGGACTGACGGAAGAGCAGATCGAGTGTTACGGCAAATACAAGGCGAAGATCGCCGCCGATTTTTCGGATCGCAAGGGGAAGCTGGTGCTCGTGACGGCGATCAACCCGACGGCGTCGGGCGAGGGCAAGACGACCGTATCGATCGGGCTTGCGGACGGGATGGCGCGCCTGGGGAAGAAAGTCTGTCTGGCGCTTCGCGAACCGTCGCTGGGGCCGGTGTTCGGGATCAAAGGCGGCGCGGCGGGCGGCGGCTATGCGCAAGTGGTGCCGATGGAGGACATCAATCTGCATTTCACGGGCGATCTGCACGCGATCACGGCGGCGAACAATCTGCTGTGCGCGATGCTTGACAACCATATATTCCGCGGGAACGAGCTGGACATCGATCCCGAAAAGATTTATTTCCGCCGCTGTCTGGATATGAACGACCGTGCGTTGCGCAACGTCACGGTGGGGCAGAAGGGGGAAGGCTTGGAGCGCGAGGAGCATTTCGAGATCACGGCGGCATGCGAGATCATGGCGGTGCTGTGTCTTGCGACCTCGCTCAAAGACCTGAAACGCCGTATCGGCAACATCATTGTCGGGGAGAACCGCAAAGGGGAGTACGTGTATGCGCGCGATCTCAAAGCGGAGGGCGCGATGGCGGTGCTTTTGAAGGACGCGATCAAGCCGAACCTCGTGCAGACTTTGGAGGGGACGCCCGCGATCGTGCACGGCGGGCCGTTTGCGAACATAGCGCACGGATGCAACAGCATCATAGCGACGTACACGGCGCTGTCGCTTGCCGACTGGGTGGTGACGGAAGCGGGATTCGGCGCGGATCTCGGCGCGGAAAAGTTTTTGGATACCAAGTGCCGCGTGGCGGGGATCCAGCCCGATTGCGTGGTCGTGGTGGCGACGGTCAAGGCGCTCAAGCTTCACGGCGGGGCGGATAAAGCGAACCTTTCGCAGGAAGACGTCGCGGCGCTGGAAAGAGGGATGCCCAACCTGTACAAGCATATCGAGAACATGCAGAAAGTTTATCAAAAGCCCGTCATTGTTGCGATGAACCGTTTTGCGAGCGATACGTCCGCGGAGATCGAGGCGGTCATGCGCGGCGTGGAGCAGACGGGGGCGAAAGCGGTGTTCACGGACGTGTTTTTAAAGGGCGGCGAAGGCGGCACGGAGCTTGCCGAAGCGGTATGCGGGGCGGCGATGCGGAAGAGCGAGCTGCATTATTCATACGATCTGAACGATCCGATCGAGAAAAAGATCGGCGACATCGTGAAAAACGTGTACGGCGGCGATGGGGTGACCTATTCGGAAGAGGCGAAGGCGAAGATCGCGGACGCGGAAAAGCGCGGTTACGGGAAACTTCCCGTGATCATAGCCAAGACGCAGTATTCGCTTTCGGACGATGCGAAACTTCTTGCCCGTCCGAGCGGGTTCAAGGTGCACGTGCGGGATATCATCGTCAAGGGCGGCGCGGAGTTTGTGGTAGCGGTCGCGGGGAGCATCATGCTGATGCCGGGTTTGGGCAAGCATCCTGCGGCGGAGCGCATCGACGTGGACGAAAAGGGCGAGACGGTGGGGCTTTCCTGATTTTGTAACAGATTTTAAAGAGCGGAGTAAATTTTTTATGGACATTAAGAATCTTCCCGAAGCGTCAAATTTTATAGAGCAATTCATCAACGAGGATGTGGAGAGCGGAAAGGTGACGGCGATCCAGACGCGTTTTCCGCCCGAGCCGAACGGGTATCTGCACATCGGTCATGCGAAGAGCATGTTTGTCAATTTCGGTACGGCGTTAAAGTACGGCGGGAAATGCAATTTATTTTTTGACGATACCAATCCGTCCAAGGAAAAGACGGAGTATGTGGATGCGATCCGCGCGGACATACACTGGCTGGGATACGAATGGGCGCGGGAATGTTACGCGTCGGATTTTTTCGATACGATATACGAATTTGCGTTAAAGCTGATCGACATGGGCAAGGCATTCGTGTGCGATCTTTCGGCGGAAGAGATCAAGAATACGCGCGGGACGCTGACGGAGCCGGGCACGGAGAGCCCGTACCGCAACCGTTCGGTGGAAGAAAACCGCAAGCTGTTTGCCGAGATGAAAGAGGGCAAATACAAGGACGGGGAAAAGTGTCTGCGCGCGAAGATCGACATGGCGTCGCCGAACGTGAATCTCCGCGATCCGGTGATCTACCGCATACTGCATGCGACGCATCACCGCACGGGGGACAAGTGGTGCATATACCCGATGTACGACTACGCGCATCCCATCTGCGATTATCTGCAGGGGGTAACGCATTCGCTTTGCACGTTGGAGTTTGAAGATCACCGTCCTTTATACGATTGGGTGGGCAACACGCTGGGATTTTCGCCCAAGCCGCGGCAGATCGAGTTTGCGCGGCTGAACATCACGAACACGGTGATGAGCAAGCGGTACCTGAAAAAACTTGTGGAGGAGAAACTGGTCCACGGCTGGGACGATCCGCGCATGCCGACGCTGTCGGGATTGCGCAACCGCGGGATCCCCGCGGCGGCGGTGCGTGATTTTTGTTCGCGCATCGGGATCGCGAAGGCCAATTCCGAGTGCGAATATTCCTATTTCGAGGCGTGCGTCCGCGAGTATCTGAATGCGCACGCAGAGCGTGCGATGGCCGTTTTGTCGCCTCTCAAGCTGACGATCACGAATTACGAAGGGGAGGAGGAGCTGGATTTCGACATCAACCAGACGGACGAAAACGCGGGCACGCGCAAAGTGAAATTCGGCAAGCATCTGTACATTGAGAGCACGGATTTTTCGCTGGATCCGCCGCCCAAATATTTCCGTCTGAAAAAGGGCGGGTATGTGCGTCTGAAAAACGCGTACATCGTGCGCTGCGACGATGTTCTGACGGACGATGCGGGCAATGTGACCGAAGTTTTGTGTACGTATGTGCCGGAAAGTCACAGCGGGAACGATACGAGCGGGATCAAAGTCAAAGGCGTCATTCACTGGGTGAATGCGGACACGTGCGCGGATGCGGAAGTGCGGCAGTACGAGAGCCTTCTGCGCGACGCGGATTATGCGGGGCAGGATTTTTCCGAGCGCATGAACGCGGAGAGCGAAAAGATCTTGCAGGCGAAAGCGGAGCCGTATCTGGCGGAAGCGGAGGACGGCACGCCCTTCCAGCTCATGCGCACGGGGTATTATAAAAAGTGTACGGAAGCGGGAAAACCGGTCTTGTCCGAGATCGTATCGCTCAAAGACAATTTCAATAAAAAGTAAAAAAGCCGACCGCGTCCGACGCGGTCGGTAAAATTTTCTGCAATGTTTATGGGGGCATTTTGGCCTTTGCGATTGACAAAATCGCCCGCGGCGGTTATAATGAATATAGGCACGGTTCGGCGAATATGTCGAAAATAAATATCTTGTGCAAACGGAAGGACGGGGAGAAAAAACGTGAAGATCTGTAAGAATTGCGGACGGGAAACGGACGACTCGAAAGTACGTTGCCCGCATTGCGGATATCTTTTCGAAGAGGACTTGGACAGCGTTCTGAGCAAAATGAAAAACAATCTGAATACATACAGGGACGAGATCGCGTCGGCGCAGCCTTCGGTACAGCCGGTACAGCCGGCACAGCCTGCGGGGCAGCCTGTGCCGCAGGCCGAACCCGTATCTTCGGATGCGTCCGCGCAGCGTCCGGACCAGAAGGAGCGGTTCGAGCTGTTGGCGGAAGTCGCGCAGCTGAAGGGAGAACTGAAAGCCTTGCACAGCGAAGTGGACCGTATGCAGGCCGTGCGCACGCAGCAACAGCAATATGCTGCGCAGCCTGTGCAGGCGGCGCAGCCCGTGCAGGCGGCACCGATGCAGCCTGTGTATTATGCGGCGCCCTATGCGCCCGCCGCGCCGGGAGCTTATCCCGCCGCACCCGCGGCGTATCCTGCCGCGCCGCAGGCGGCGCCTGCGGAAGAGGGCAAGAAAGAGAAGCCGAAAAAGGAAAGAAGCAAGAACCGCATCGTGATCTCGCTGTTTTCGCTGATTTTGTTGGGATTGAGCATCGGTATGTGTTTCTTGGCGTGGGTGAAAGGCACCTATGGTTTTACGGGATTTGACGCGGTCAAGCACTTGTTCCAGCATTTTGTGAATAAGAGTTCGAATGAAGCGTTTCTCGGCTTTTTGGACAACGTTGTCAGGGCGCATGCGTTTGCAGGCAATGCGACGATCAGCAAGATCTGTCTGAACATCTGTTATTATGTTCTCATGTACGGGATCCCCGTATATTTCCTGTTCCTCGTGTTGGGCTTCCCGCTTTTGTTCAGCGTGTTCGGAAGGGTGCGTTGCAGGGGCTGGCATCGTTTTGTGGCGTGGATGTCGTTTATTGTTGCGGCGGTAGTTTTCGGAGTTTTGTGTTGGGTCGGACAGTGGAGCGCCTTGACGATTTTCTTCTTTGTGGGAGCTGGGGCGAATTTTGTTCGCGGGATCTTCCTGGTTTTTTACAAGAGCAAAGGCGAAACAAACGGCGGCCTGCAGCAGTAATTTGCATGTTGGGGGCGGACGGCCTGTTTTGGGAGAAAGAATATGAGTATCGTATTTGACGTCGTGCTGGTGGTGTTTCTGGCGCTGATGTTTTTGGTGGGATATAAAAAGGGATTTTTGAACAAAGCCTGGTGGCTGGTGGACATCGCGCTGATCGTTGCGGTCGGGATGCTGTTGGTTCCCACGCTGAACGAATCGCTGACGAATGCAGGGCTGTATGCAAAGCTGGAAGGGCTGTTCCGGTCGCTCGTCGGGGAAGGTTCGTTTTTGAAGCTGGATCCTGCGGACGCGGCGCGGGTCGCGCAGACCGTCATAGCCTGGCTGGGGCTTGCAATCATCATAATCATTCTTATGGCGATCCTGAAAGCGGTTCTGAAAGGGTTGCGCAAATATAAGGTGTTCAAAGTGCTGGACGGGATCCTGGGCGGAGCGTACGGAGTATTGATCAGTTTTGTGGTGCTTATGGTGATCGGCGTTTTGGTGGGGACGTTCTCGAATTTTGAAGTGATCGCCAACGCGCAGGAGACGTGTTCGCAGTCCTATCTGTTCAAATATATATTCGGGGCGAATCCGTTCCAGGAATTTGTCAACGGAAAGATCCCTTTGGGAACGTGGATCGCGAATCTGATATCCTGATTATAATTTGTACGTCAAAAAGAAGCCGCGCCGGCAAGGTGCGGCTGTTTTGACGCCGCTCTCGGCGTAAAAGGAGGGGGCGGCAAACGGGGGGCGGGCGGTTTTGCGGGCCGTGCGGCCGGGGAAGAGGAGAAAGGAATTATGGCAGGGAAACGTCGCGGAGGGATGTCCGCGGAAGAATTTCTGGAGCTGTTCGAGCGTTCTGCGCGCGAGCTGGATGTGCGCCGTTCGTACCGTCTTGCGCGCGAATTGGAGCAATTCCGTTCGGATGCCGAACTCGGCTACCGCACGGCGGGAAGCCGTGCGGAGCTGGAAGCGGGCGAATATCTTTTCAAAAAGATGCAGAAGATCGGCTTGGAGGCGGAGAAGCACGCGGTCGTGCTGGACGGCTGGGAATTTGCCGGAGCGTCGCTCCGTTTTGAAACGGAAGCGGGCGAAAAGCGGGTGCGGCTGGGCGGATACCAGACGCAAATGGTCGCGAAGGATCTGCAAACGGAACTTGTGGACGCGGGCAAAGGCACGGAGAAGGACTTTGCGAAGGCGGACGTACGCGGCAAGATCGCATTGATACGTATCAACCAGAGGGACGAATGGTGGATCAATTATCCCGCGTACCAGGCGCATTTGGCGGGCGCGGTGGCGGTGATCGCCGTACAGGACAAAGGGTACGGGGAAGCGGATCCTGCGTCTTTGAATGCGCAGGACATTTGCGGCCTGCCGGAAGCGCCTGCCTTTTCGATGTCGAAAACGGACATGGCGGCGGTGCTTGCGGCGATGAAAAAGGGGCGTTTGGCGGTGACGCTGAATGCCGATTCGCGGGTGCGGGAGAAGGTCACGACCTATAACATCGTGGGGACGATCCCCGGCCAGACGTCGCAGATGATCGCGGTCTCGGCGCATTATGATTCGTACTTTCACGGATTTGAGGACGATAACTGCGGCGTATCCATGATGCTGTCGCTGGCGCAGGCGCTGATACGTTCGGGGTACAAACCGCAAAAGACGCTGGTATTTATAGCGTACGCGGCGGAAGAATGGGGCAAGATCAACAGTCGGTACGACTGGTCGGCGGGCGCGTACGGCGAGATGACGCAGGGCAGGAACGATTGGCGCGGGAGAATGATCGCGGACATCAATCTGGAGCTTCCCGCGATCGCGCACGGAAAGAAGCATTATATCCGCAGCGTGTTCGAGTACAAACATTTTCTGCGTGATTTTCTGAAAGATCCGAAGGGGTTCGACGAATTTTATCCGGAGGGAGCGGACGTGGTGTGTCCTGTCCAGACATGGTCGGACGATTTTTCCATGTCGATCAGCGGAGTTCCGTCGCTCGTGAACGAATTTTCGTCGGGCAGTTTTATGGAAACGCATTATCATTCGCAATTCGACGACGACACCTCTTACGACGAGCGGATCTACGAATTTCATCACAGGCTGTATCTGCGGCTGCTGCTGGCATTTGACCGTTGTGCGCTGCCTCCGATGGATTTTTCGACGCGCGTGCGTCGGCTGATGCGCAGCCTGAAAGGGGAGAACACGGAGCTGCCCGCGGCGAGGGATTTTTACAAGGCGGCGGAGACGGCGGAAGAGACGGCGGAGGAGCTGTACGGCATGATCTGCGCCGTGAACGATTCCAAGCAGCCGGAAGAGCGTGAAAACGTAGCGGGCGCGGTGATTTTGGATGCCTTCAAGTACTGTGAGGACAGTTTTGTGGCATTGGATTGGTATGAAAAGTCGGTGTTCCCGCATGAAAACGCGCAGAAGAATATCGAGTACATGCTGAGGGCGGTCGCGGCGTTGGACGAAGGGGATGCGGATGCGGCAAAGAATGCCATGATCGAGGTAGACGACAACAGTTATGCGGAAGCGTTCGGGAGGGACGTGACCTCGTATTTTACGGCGCGGGCGCTTACGGACAGCGGCTCGTGGGGAAGCGGCAGGCTGACCGGTCACATCGATCTGTTCGGGGTGCTGCGCGCGGTGATGGCAAAGGGGAAAGAGGAATCGCCCGATTTTACCTTTGAGAAGGAAGAGCTGACCGTGAAGATCGCGGTGGAAAGAAAGAATCTGAATTATTTGTTGGAAGCGGAGACGGCGCGTCTTCGCAAACTGACGCAAAAACTGCAAGGAGCGATCGTCGCCGTCGAGGCGTTGGAACGATAACTATGGAAATTACCGATCTGCACCGATTGCGGCGGGAAGATTTTGACGCCGTGATCCGAACTCTCACCGAATGTTTTTTTGAAGATCCGCTGTATCGGGCGCTGATTCCCGAGCGGGCGCAGCGTTCGGAAATTTTGCCGGAAGTTTTTGACTGTGACGCAAACGAATTGGCGCAATATTGAGATATGTACGCGGATTCTCCCGAAGTGAACGGGCTGATCATGCTGGAAGATCCGAAAGAGCATAAAGGGGTGCGCAAATATCTTGCGGAGCGGTATTTTGCGTATTTGACGGAACAGCGTCTGATCGAGGATGACGAAACGGGCGAAGTGGCGGAACGGTTTCGCCGTGCGCATGATTTTTTATCGTCCGATTGGGTTTCCCGTGCGGGAAAAAACATCGTGCACATCGTATATTTTGCGGTGCGCAAAGCCTTTCACGGAAAGGGGCTCGCGCACAAGCTGATCACGCCTGTCTTGGAATATGCCGACAGGAACGGGCTGCGGGTCGCGTTGGAGACGCACAACGCCGCGAACCTGGATATGTACCGTCACTACGGTTTTGAAATATTCGATACGTTTACGGGTGATTTCGGGCTTTGCGAATATTGCCTGCTGCGTCCGCCGCTGCATACCGCGAAAAAAGAAGTGTGAACCGCGGAAGGCGGTTTTTCGTGATGTTTTGGTTTTCGTTTTTTGCAATGACGTTTGAACGCCGTCCGCCCGAGGGCTTGGGCGGCGGCATCGGTGTGAATGCAAATAAAAAGCCGAGGCGCAAATTCTTTGCGCCTCGGCTTTTTTATCGTTTTTTTATTTGGAACAGTTTACGAAATTTTATTTTACTTTCAATTCGCCCACGCCGATGCGGTTGGTGGATTTTTTGTCGAACAGAAGGATATCGTTACCGCGGAAGGAGAAATGGATGGGCTGATTGACTTTAAAGTCCACGCCTCCGAACTCGACCGAGGTAAACAGTTGATCGGCGTAGCGGATTTTGACCGTGGTTTCCATACCGGAAGGGAGAGTCGAATAGACGGTACCTTCGATCCCTTTCTTTTCCTCGTTGACGTCGATAAATTCAGGTCGGATGCCGACGACGACGTTGATATTTTCGTCGGAATCGGGGAGTGTGACCGGCTCGTTGCATACCAGGGTAGCTTTGATGCCGAAGATATCCAGGTCGATTTTATCGGGGCCTGCTTGTTCGGCGTGCGCGTCGAGGAAGTTCATGGTAGGGTTGCCGACGAAATCGGCGACGAAGAGGTTATTCGGACGCGTATAGGTAATGAGAGGCGGGTCATACTGTTGCATGACGCCGGTTTCCATCAAGCAAATTCTGGTGGCGAGCGTCATGGCTTCGAGCTGATCGTGGGTAACGTAGACGAAAGTGCTGTCGGTATCGACGTGCAGGCGTTTGAGCTCGGTGCGCATTTCCAGGCGCAATTTTGCGTCGAGGTTGGAAAGCGGTTCGTCCATGAACAGCACCTTGGGTTTGGGCGCGAGGGTACGAGCGATCGCGACGCGTTGCTGTTGACCGCCGGAAAGTTCGGAAGGATATCTTTGCTTGAACTGTTCGATTTTGAGCATTTTGCAAAGTTCGTCGACGCGGGCGTCGATGTCCGGTTTTTTCCAGCGCAGGTTTTCCAGGCCGAACGAAATATTTTTATAAACGGTCATATGCGGCCAAAGCGCATAATTTTGGAACAAGAAACCGATGTCGCGTTTTTGCGGCGGGATATTGATGCCGCGTTCGGAATCGAAAACGGGGACGCCGTCGATGGAGATAAAACCGGAGGTCGGGGTTTCCAAGCCTGCGATCATGCGCAGGGTAGTAGTTTTTCCGCAACCGGAAGGGCCGAGCAAGGTAATGAAAGCTCTGTCCTCGATCGTCATGGTCAGATCGTTTACGCCGATGAAATCGCCCCAGCGTTTGGTAACATTTTTCAAAATAATTTCAGGCATGATAATTAACCTCCTACGCCTTTATCGATGGATGCGCCCGTAAGTTTATTGACCGCAAAGTTAATGACGAGAACGGTCACGATGATGAGCAAGTTGAGTGCGTTTGCCGACTGAGGCCACCACTGCGACCAGTTATCGAGCAAGGTAGCCAAAAGGGTTGTGGAACCTGCCGACAGCAGGACGAACAGGGAAAGTTCGCGCATGCAAGAAGTGAAGGGGAGCAGGTAGCCTGAAATGAAGGTAGATTTCTGAATGGGGAAGATGATTCTGATCATTCTTTTCCACCAAGGCACGCCCACGATGACGGCGGCTTCTTCGATTTCACCGGAAAGCTGCAGCATGGCATTGATGCCGCTTCGGGACGCGAATGGCAGGTATTTCAAAGAGCCGACCAAAACGAGGATAATGAAAGATTTTGCGAGTCCGAACGTATAAGCCATTGTCAAAAACGCGGCGCCGAGAGCCATGGAAGGCATCAGGTAGGGCAAGAAAGCCAAGCTGTCGACGGTTCTTGCCAGTCGGGTAGCGCGTTTTCGTGCGACGGCATATCCGATGAGCACGCCGCTGCTTCCCGCGATGACAGCGCATAGGAAAGCGAGCAAGATGCTGTTGCCGAACGCCTGCCAAACTTGTTTCTCGAATAGGATGCCGACGAGTCCGTTGTTTGTTCCGACCTGTTCTTTGGAGATCCAATATTCGAGGGTAAGCGTGGAATAATCGCCGGGGATAACGCAGCAGGATTCGAGGGCAAACGTGATGAGCGGGAGCACCGCGCAGAACAGGCTGAGGATGGTCAGCAGGACAGCCACGACGTAGTTGGCGTGGTGCAGATTGATATAGGATACCTGACCGGACTTGCCCGATACGGTTGTAAAGGATTTACGTTTGCCTGTTATGTATTGGTTTGCGGCAAGTATTGCAACGCCAAGGATGATCATGACCAGAGCCATGATATAGCCTTGTCCGTAATAACCGTTGTTGAGGAAGTTTTTCATGTACGTAGTCAGCACGGTCATGTCGCCGCCGATGTATTTCGGTACGGCGTATGAGCTCATCGAGCTGGCGAATACGAGCAAGAAAGTGGAAACGAGCGCGGGCAGAACGATGGGCAGCGTAATGCGGTAGATGATTTTTGCGCGCGACGCTTTCAAAATTGTGGCGGCTTCTTCGAGGTTGGCGTCCATATTGCGCAGGATACCGCCGATGAGGATGTAAGCGAAGGGAGCGTAATGCAAGCCGAGAACGATGGCGCAGGGAGCGAGCCCGTAAACCCAGGAAGAGGGCACGGAGATCCCCGTGAGGTTATACAGCATGCCGCCTGTTCCCGTTCCGATGGAAGGGTTCTGCCAGAAATTCTGCCAAAAGGTTGCCAGCGTCCAGCTGGGCATGATATAGGGAAAGACAAAAATAGCCGAGATGAATTTTTTGCCTTTCATGTTTGTACGCGTTATAAAAAATGCGACGATGCCGCCGTAAAGGATCGCAATGACGCTTGCGAGGAGGGACATGAGAATGGAATTGAGCAGAGGAATCCAGAAATAGGTGCCGCTCATTTCCGACGCAAACATGCGGTACCACCACAATCCCGTATAGTCTCC
>CALVMA010000042.1 GCA_944341655.1 uncultured Clostridia bacterium
TCGTTCCCGTTCTTTACGGTCAGATCGGAAGTCGATCCGTCCGAATAGGTGACCGTATAGACCGATTGCGTTCCGTCCGTCGAGGACAAAACTATGGACGTCACGCTCACTTTTTCCGATCCGCAGCCCGACAGCGCGAGCGCAAATACCAGCACGACTGCCGCCAGAACAACCAAAATTGTCTTTTTTAAATTTCTTTTCATTATCGTTTCTCCGCAGAAACTTTATTTTTATATCTCTGATTATACCACGGTTTTTCGAAAACAATTCCAAAAATTTGTGAACAGTTCATGAAAAAAAGTAAAAAAACTTAACATTCCGCCCTTCCCCCGCCCTTTTCCCGCCTTTTTTGCAAGACGGGCCTTCCGCCGCGAACAAATCGCTCCCCCTTCGGCCGCCCGAAAGCGTTTTGCTTTTCGTCCCGCGGGGCGCTTGCCACACGAAAGTGTTTTACTTTTCGTCCCGCGGGGTGTATAATGATAAAAAGAAGAAAAAGGTGGACACTATGACGATCGCAGGATTGCAAAAAACAACGCTTTTGGATTTTCCGGGCAAAGTGGCCTGTACGGTATTTTTGCGCGGCTGCAATTTCCGCTGCCCCTTCTGCCAGAACGGCGAGATCCTGGAAAGCGGCGAGGGCGACATCACGGAAGAGGAGCTCTTTTCCTTTCTGACAAAGAGAAAGGGCATTTTGGACGGCGTGTGCGTGTCGGGCGGAGAGCCCCTCCTGCAAGCGGATACGCCCGCCCTGCTGCAAAAACTCAAATCGCTCGGCTACGCCGTCAAACTGGATACGAACGGCGCTTTCCCCGCGCGGCTCAAACAGCTCTGCCGCGACGGTTTGGTCGATTTTGTCGCCATGGACATCGAAAACTCCCCTCAAAAATACGAGAAAACGGCGGGCGTGAAAGTCAATATGGACGCCGTCTTTGAAAGCGCCTCCTTTCTCCTTTCGGGGAAAACCCCCTACGAGTTCCGCACGACCGTCGTCAAAGAATTGCATACGGGCGAGGATTTTGTGCGCATCGGACAATGGCTGCGCGGCGCAAACCGCTATTTTTTGCAGAATTTCCGCGACTCGGACGCCGTCCTGTGCAAAGGGCTCTCCCCTTGCTCGGACGCGCAGATGCAGGCGTTCAAACAGCTCCTGCTCCCCTTTATCCCCCATGCCCTCATCCGCGGCGAAGAATGATCTTTCCGGCGCGATCCAACATGCGCGCCGCTAAAATCGGAAAATCAAAGGGCTTTCCGCAAAGACGGAAAACTAAAACGTTTCCTGTAAAGACGAAAAACCAAAACGCTTCCCGTAAAGGCGGAAAATCAAAAAAACCCTGCAAGGACGAACAACAAAACGCGGGAAACTCCGCAAAAATTGCGCAGTTTCCCGCTTTTTTGATTTCCTTTTGAATAAACTTGGCGCCCTTGCAAACAAACTTGGCGCCCTTGCGAACAAACTTCTCGCCCTTACGAACAAACTTCGCGCCCTTACGAACAAACTTCGCGCCCTTACGAACAAACTTCGCGTTTTCGCGTTTACAGGCTTTCCAGATACAGGGACGCGTTGGTCGCGGCGACCGCGCCGTCGCCGACGGCGGTAGAAACCTGGCGCACCGCTTTGGTGCGGCAGTCGCCCGCCACGAAAACGCCCTCCGTCTTTGTCTTGCAGCTTTCGTCCGCGGCGATGTAGCCGTCCTTATCCAGGTCGACGACGTTGACGAACGCGGCGTTGTCGGGCACCTGGCCGATCGCCACGAACACCGCGGGGATCTCCTGGCGGCAAAGTTTGCCGTCTTTGTCGGTATATTCGATGGCTTCCAGCTCCTTTTCGCCGATAAAATCGACGACGCTCGTATTCGGGCGCACTTCGATGTTTTCCTTGGAGCGCAGTGCTTTCACGAGGCTCGCGTCCCCGAAAAACTTATCGAAAAGGGTGTACACGTACACTTTTTTGCAGTATCCCGAGAGGAGCAGCGCGTATTGGAGGGCGGTGTTGGCGTCGCCGATGACGGCGACCTCCCTGCCCTTATAGAAGGGCCCGTCGCACACGGCGCAGTAATAGACGCCCTTGCCGACCAGGTCTTCGCGGTCGTGTTTTGTTCTGAGGTGTTTGTGCTTCACGCCTGCGGCGATGATCACGCTCTTTGCGGCGTATTCGTTGTATTCCGTCCTGACCGAAAAGGTCTTGTCGGCGCGTTTTTCGATGCGCACCGCCTTTTCGATCTCCCCTTCCGCGCCCAGCGCGGTGATCTGCTCGAAGAGATTGTCGGCGAACGCCTCGCCGCTGATCTCCTTGATCGAGGGATAGTTTTCCAGCCGCGGCGACGTGGCGATCTGTCCGCCCAGGCTGTCCCCTTCCAAGACGAGAACGGTCTTTCCGTTGCGCAAAGCGTAGAGCGCGGAGGTCATGCCTGCCGCGCCCGCGCCGATCACAATAATATCGTACATATCAGCCGATGCTCTCGATGTATTTGCGGATCTCGCTCGCGTTGTCGTACGTCTTGAACCCGTCGCCGTCGGGAACGAGCAGGGAAGGCGCCTTTTTCACGCCGTATTTGCGCGTCACGTCCGCTTCCTGCTCCGCGTTGATCACTCTGTATTTCACGCCCGCTTTGTCCAGCATCATCTTGCTGGTCTTGCAGTTGGGGCAGCCGTTGCGCGTGAACAGCACGGGCCCGTCCAGCGCGGGCGCCGCACAGCGCACTTCTTCCTTCGCCTGTTCGTGCTTGTGCCCTTTCAGAGAGGAATGCTCGATGTCGTACACCTTTCTGTCCTTGAACTCCTGCGCTTTGCCGTCGTTCCAGTTCTGCACGGGACGGTAATACCCCGTGATGCGGCTGTACACCTCCGTCTTCTGTCCGCAATGCGGGCAGGTGAACTGCTCGCCCGCAAGATATCCGTGATCCTTGCAGATCGAATAGGTCGGGGAAAGGGTATAGTACGGGAGTTTGTAGTTGTCCGCGATCTTCTTGACCAGCGATGCCGCCGCCTTCCAGTCGGGAAGTTTCTCGCCCAAAAACGCGTGGAACACCGTGCCCGACGTGTACAGCGTCTGCAGATCGTCCTGAATGTCCAGCGCGTCGAAGATATCCGACGTATAGCCGACGGGCAGGTGCGAGCTGTTCGTGTAGTAAGGCGTTCCGTTCTCGTTGGCCGTGATGATGTCGGGGAATTGCTCCTTATCGTGTTTCGCAAAGCGATAGGTCGTCGACTCCGCGGGCGTCGCTTCGAGGTTGTACAGATCCCCGTACATTTCCTGGTAATCGGAAAGGCGTTCGCGCATGTGGTTGAGGACGCGCTTTGTGAATTCCTGCGCCTCGGGATGCGTCATATCCTTGCGGATCCAGGCGGCGTTGAGCGCCGCTTCGTTCATGCCGACGAGCCCGATCGTCGAGAAATGGTTGGCAAACGTGCCCAGATAGCGTTTCGTGTAGGGATACAGGCCCTCGTCCAGAAGTTTGGTGATGACCGTGCGCTTGGTTTTGAGCGAACGCGCGGAGACGTCCATGAGATGATCCAGCTGTTTGAAGAATTCCTCTTCCGTCTTGCTCAGGTACGCGATGCGCGGCATGTTGATGGTAACGACGCCCACCGAGCCCGTGCTCTCGCCGCTGCCGAAGTACCCGCCCGATTTCTTGCGCAGTTCGCGAAGATCGAGACGCAGACGGCAGCACATGCTGCGGATATCGCTCGGCTCCATGTCCGAGTTGATGTAGTTGGAGAAATACGGCGTGCCGTATTTGGACGTCATTTCAAAGAGCAGACGGTTGTTCTCCGTGTCCGACCAGTCAAAATTCTTGGTGATCGAATAGGTCGGGATCGGATACTGGAACCCGCGGCCGTTCGCATCGCCCTCGATCATGACTTCGATGAACGCTTTGTTCACCATGTCCATCTCTTTCTGGCAGTCCTTGTATTTGAAATCCTGCGGCTTGCCGCCCACGATCGCGGGGAGCTCCGCAAGATCGTTCGGCACCGTCCAGTCGAGCGTGATGTTCGAAAAAGGCGCCTGCGTGCCCCAGCGGCTGGGCGTGTTCACGCCGTAAATAAAGGACTCGATGCACTTCTTCGTCTGATCGTAGTTGAGGTTGTCCTTCTTCACGAACGGCGCAAGATAAGTGTCAAACGAGGAGAACGCCTGCGCGCCCGCCCATTCGTTCTGCATGATGCCCAGAAAGTTCACCATCTGATTGCACAGCGTCGCCAGATGGCTCGCCGGCGCCGACGTGATCTTGCCCGGGATCCCGCCCAATCCTTCCTGAATGAGCTGCTTGAGCGACCAGCCCGCACAATACCCCGTCAGCATGGAAAGATCGTGAATGTGTATCTCCGCATTGCGGTGCGCGTTCGCGACTTCTTCGTCATAGATCTCCGACAGCCAGTAATTCGCCGTGATCGCCCCGCTGTTGGACAGGATCAGCCCGCCCACCGAATAGGTGACCGTCGAATTTTCTTTGACACGCCAGTCCGTCGCCTTGACATAACTGTTGACAAGCGCTTTGTAATCGAGCATCGTCGACTTCATGTTGCGGATCTTCTCACGCTGCTTACGGTAGAGAATGTACGTCTTCGCGACCTCCGCATACCCCGCCTGGCTCAACACCGATTCCACGCTGTCCTGAATGTCTTCGACCGCGATCTTGTCCTCTTTGACCTTGGGTTCGAAATCCGCCGTCACGCGCAGGGCAAGCATGTCGATCACGCTCGGGTGATACTGCTTGCGAACCGCTTCGAACGCCTTCGTGATCGCCACCGCGATCTTCTTCAAATCGAACTCCGCGACCGTTCCGTCGCGCTTGATTACCTGATACATCCTCTCTTCTCCTTTCCCCTCGCACACCGGTCTGCTCTGCGGCAAACCTTTGCCTTTTCGTTTGCGGGTAGGGCTCTATTATAACACTACCCTTTGTGTATGTCAATAGGATAAGACAAGATATTGTATAAAAATTTTTAAGTTATCCACAATATATTGTATTTATCCACAATCGCACTGTTTTTGTGGATAACGCACAATAAATATCCACCGGCTAAGCCGGTGGTTTTTCAGTTTCGGGCTGTTAGCCCTAATACTACCAGCGGCGCGCAAGCCGCGCATTTGACGACCTGGCAGTCATGCGATTGTTACTTGCGACCCGTTAACGGGTC
>CALVMA010000043.1 GCA_944341655.1 uncultured Clostridia bacterium
CAATAATTCAGGCTCAACCGAGATATTTTACGGTTGAGCCTGAGGACAAGTCGTCCGACTTTGTCTGTTAAGTTCGGCAAATCATGCGATCGATGCCGCCATCGATTATTCCGCGTCGTCGGGATAACCGTCGGGATTTTTAAGCTGAAAATTCAACGCGTCGCGGCACATATCGTCCAAAGTTTTTACGGTGCGGAAACCGATCAGTTTTTCCGCAAGGGACGGATCCGCATAGCATTCGGCAATATCGCCGGGACGCCTCGGCGAAAATTCGTAAGGAATTTGCCTGCCGAGCGCTTTTGAAAAAGCATTGATGATTTCAAGAACGCTGTAACCGCATCCTGTACCCAAATTCACCGTATATAAGCCGCTGTTTTCAAACAGTTTACGAACCGCGCAGACATGCCCTTCCGCGAGATCGACCACATGAATATAATCGCGCACGCCTGTGCCGTCTTTCGTAGGATAATCGTTTCCGAAAACGTGTACTTTTTCCAATTTGCCGACAGCCACCTTTGTGATGTACGGGCAGAGATTGTTCGGAATTCCGTTCGGATCTTCTCCGATCAGGCCAGATTCATGTGCGCCGATCGGATTGAAATAGCGCAGAATTGCAATGTTAAAAGACTTATCCGCCTGATAAAAGTCCCGAAGGATTTCTTCGATGAACAGTTTAGTCCTTCCGTAAGGGTTCGTTGCCGAAAGCGGGAAGTCTTCGCGGATCGGAACGGATTTCGGCATGCCGTACACCGTAGCCGACGAGGAAAAGACAAGATTTTTGCACCCGTGACGGCGCATCGCATCCAGCAGCACAAGCATTCCGCTGATATTGTTGTGATAATATTCCAAAGGTTTCGAACAGCTTTCGCCGACCGCTTTTAACCCCGCAAAATTTATCACGGCATCGATTTTATTTTCCGTAAATATTTTGTCCAAAGCAGCCGCATCCAAAATGTCATTGACGTAAAACTTGATCGGCCTTCCGACGATTTTCTCGACACGCCTGACCGCTTCGCGCTTGCTGTTGATCAGGTCATCCACAATCACAACATCGTATCCCGCATGGATCAGTTGGATGCAGGTATGACTGCCGATGTAACCGGCCCCGCCTGTCACAAGAATAGTTTTCATGAATTGACCTCCTGAAGTTTTAAAATATCGGTAAATTTACGAAATCCTTTTTCACCCGTTTCGTCTCGCTTGAAAACAGCAGTATTATCGAGGATCGCCGCACAAGTTTGCCCTACAAATTTTTCAACGCGGGCGTGAGCCTCTTCTTTGTCTTTGCATACCCCTTCCGACATCAGCTTCTCGATCATAAAACGATGAACATGCAAATCATTGTCCTCTCGTTCCAAATCGCTTCGGTCGTACGCGGTGATGCCGCATAAAATATTTTCGATAGAGTCCAGCTGCCGTTTTAATCTTCCCGGCAAAATGAACAAGCCCATCGCCTCGATCAAACCGATCCCTTCACTCTTTATGTTCAAATGTTCCGGATGTACATGGAAGATCCCGTCGGGATATTGTTCGTCGGTACGGTTGTTGCGGAAAAGCAAGGTAAATTTATAGGTATCCCCCTCTTTTACACAAATCGGAGAAACGGCATTGTGCGGAGTGTCTCCGGTATAAGCCAGAATATTACACTCAGGACAAGAGAATTGCTTCCACTTTTCGATCGCCCCGGACACAAACGCAGCAAGTTCTTTTCGGTCTTTCCCTTCGATTCGTATGCCGCTGTTGTACCAATCCAAAATACCGATTTTCAGTCCGGGATATTCGTCGGAATGCAACTTTTTGCGTATTCCCGCACGATGCATCGGCATTTGGTGTTTGCCGCCCTGAAAATGTTCGTGATTGAGGATCGATCCGCCAACGATAGGCAGCGCGGCATTGCTCCCGATCGAATAATTGGGAAGCAGATCGACAAAATCCAATAGCTTTTCGACGGTCGTCGTATCACAGCGCATGGGACTGTGCCTTTCTGATATGGCTATGCAATGTTCATCGTAGTACGCATAGGGAGAAAATTGCAAAAACCATTTTTCTCCGCCCAACGTCATCTTGACCGTTCGGATATTTTGACGCGGCGGATGCGACCCCGCACCTTCAAAGCCCTCGTTTTCTTTGCATAAAGCGCACATCGGATATTTTTTTGATTGAGGCGCGGAAAGCAGTTTCGCAATGTCTTTATTATTTTTCTCGGGCTTGGAGAGATTGACAGTTATTTCTAACGTATTTTTTCCGTCCGGATATTCCCATTTCAAATTGCGGGAAATCGCGGTTTTCTGAATATATCCGTTCATGACGGAAATGTTATACAAATAATCGCAGGCAGCCTGCCCGCCTTTCTCTTTCCGTAAATTTTCAAACTCTTCGTTGATTTTGGAAGGAAGAGGCGTAAGCATTCCGAAAATTTTTGCACAATAACGTTCTTGGTTTTCATCATCGGTCAAACCGTGCGCGAGCGCGTATTCCGCTATTTCTTCATTCAGCTTGTCGGGCACGTCCATCTGCGCAATGTCGGATAAATCCGCTTCACCGTCGTAAGGTGCGCTCAACCGAAATTCCGCCAACAACGTATTCCGCAAATAAATCACATCGCGTTCATCAAGAGCCAGATACCGCCTCGCATACGCAAGCAAACGCTCAACCAACAATCCACCGTTCATAGCTTTACTCCCAAAATAAATATTTTGATTGATATTATTATATACAAGCGTTTGCTTTCCGTCAAGCGTGCACCTTACAGAAAAACGGATATCTTCTTATACAAAATGAAAATTTATCCTTTCGCCGTCATTCGTATTCCTGACGAGCATAAGATCAATATCTTTTAATTCCTCCCGAAATGCCACATATAAAATATAAAAATCCCGTTTCCCGATTTTGTTCGGACCAAATCAAATGCCCAAACAAAAAAGGGAAACAAACAATACGCTCGTTTCCCCTTTGTTTCCCGCCATATCCTGCGGGTGCATTTTTTATACGTTGAAAATCCGATAAAACGATTTCGTTTCCGATCTGTTGCGCATAAGAATTTTTGCCGCATTTTTGACGAGATTTTATATGAAAGCAACATAACGCGGCAAAATCCATACAACAAAATCAATCTGCCATACAAAAATTTCGATATGATTTCTTTTTTCGACCGCTTTTTGCTGCTGACAATTCTATTATCTGCAGATCATCGGAAATTATCCGAAAAACTCTGCAAGAAAAAATTATCATCAAATGCAAAATTCGGTAAAAACCTCAAAAAACGGCATCGACGAGTTTTTTTAACGATAAGGCGTTCCGAAACGTAATGCAAAGTCAACCCGAAAAGCAAGGCCTTGTTTTGCATCAGCCGCGGACCTGACCGTTGCCTGCAATTTGATATTTGTACGAGGTCAGCTCTTTCAACCCCATCGGCCCGCGCGCGTGCAGTTTCTGCGTGGATATTCCCATCTCGGCACCGAGCCCGAATTCAAATCCGTCCGTAAAACGGGTGCTCGCGTTCCAATACACAGCTGCGCTGTCCACTTCGTTTAGAAATTTTTCCGCAGCCGACGCGTTCTCCGTTACAATGCAATCGGAATGATGCGTGCCGTATTTGTTGATATGAGCAATAGCCTCCGCAACGTCGTTTACGATCTTTACGGAAATTTTCAAAGCAAGAAATTCCGTGTAAAAATCTTCTTCCGTGGCAGGCAAAAGTTCCGGCATCAGCGCACGGCAACGATCGCACGCAACAATTTCAACGTTTTTTTCCCGCAAAGCGCCGACGATCTCTTGCAGATGCTCCTCTGCAAAAGAGTTATCGATCAACAAACTTTCGCAGGCGTTGCATACCGAAGTCCTCTGCGTTTTTGCGTTTATCAGGATCGGTATCGCTTTTTTGATATCCGCAGTCTTTTCGAAATAAACGTGGCAATTCCCGGTACCCGTTTCTATGACCGGAACCGTAGCGTTTTCTACGGCGCTGCGGATCAAACCCGCGCCCCCGCGCGGGATCAGCACATCGATCAATCCGTTCATCTTCATGAATTCGTTCGCACTGTCCCTCGACGTGTCTTCGATCAACTGTATAAATTCGGGATTGTACCCGCGGCTGCGGATCGCATCCTTTACAACAAGCGTTACGGCTTTGTTTGAAAAAATTGCGTCCTTGCTTCCGCGCAGAACGACGGCGTTCCCGCTCTTGATGCAAAGCCCGATCGCGTCCGCCGTTACATTTGGCCTCGCCTCATATATAATGCCCAGCACTCCCAAAGGCACGCGTACCCTGCGCAGCTTCAAACCGTTGTACAGCTCGCGCTCTTCCAGAACCTCGCCTACGGGACATTGCAAAGCAATCAGCTTTTCCAATCCTGCGGCAATTCCGTCTATACGTTTTTTATCGAGGATCAGCCTGTCGATAAATTGCTCCCCGCGCGTGCAGGAGCGAACGTCTTTCGCATTTTCGCCGATTATAAAATCGGCGCGTTCGCGCAATGCGTCCGCCGCCGCTTGAAGCATAGCATTCATGTCTTGCTCGCCGGCAAGTGAAATGGCAGTCAAATTATCTTTGGCTTTTTGACAGAGTTCATGCGTCGTCATTACTAATTCTCCTTAATTATGTCACGCATATTACTATGCAAAACTGTAAAATATCATTCCTCGTCTTCATCATCAGGCAAATCTACGTTATGATAAACATCTTGAACGTCATCCAGCTCTTCGAGTTTATCGAGCAATTTACGGAAGGTTTCCGTATGTTCTGCGCTCAACGTAATTTTATTTTGAGGGATCATGCGCACGTCTGCTTCCAAGAATGAAATTCCTTTCCCCTCCAAATATTTGCGGACATCCGAAAAAGCCGCGGGATCCGTGTAAATTTCATATGCATCGTCCAAGGTGACGACGTCGTCCGCTCCTGCTTCGATCGCATATTCGGTCATCGTGTCTTCGTCGAGCTCCAGAGTGCGCTCCACCACCAACAGACCTTTGTTGGTAAACATATAAGAAACGCAACCCGTGCTGCCGAGCTCGCCGCCGCATTTCGACAACGTGCTGCGCACATCGCCGGCTGTACGATTTTTATTGTCCGTCAGAGTATTGATGATCAGGGCGCTTCCGCCGACGCCGTATCCTTCATACACCAAAGTTTCAAACGTTGCATTCCCGAGTTCGCCCGCAGCCTTTTTGATGCAACGCTGTATATTGTCGTTCGGCATGTTGTTTGCTTTCGCCTTTGCGATCACATCGGCGAGCTTGCTGTTTGTTTCGGGATTGGGATTCCCCTTTGCCGCTACGGCGATCTCTCTTCCGATTTTTGTGAAAATACGGCCGCGTGCCGCGTCTGCTTTCCCTTTTCTTGCTTGAATGTTATGCCATTTGCTATGTCCAGACATTTGGTTTTCTCCTCTATATATAAAATGTAATCAATTCAATTCGATTGAGCGATAATAATCAGAGCGAAGCTCGTACATAAGCACCGCCGCAGATATACCCGCATTCAGGCTCTCGCAACTTTCCCGCATCGGGATTTTTACGGTAAAATCACAGATCGACCGCACCGATTTGCTGACTCCGTTTGCCTCGTTTCCGATCACAAGGCAAAATTTTTCCGGGGCGTGAAACGTAAAGACGTTTTCACCCTTCATGTCGGCGCAGATTTTCGGGATCCTGGCGAGCGCGTCAAAGATCTCGGCGTCCGGACCTATATGGATACGGACGAAAAAAACTCCGCTCATGGCAGCGCGCAAACATTTCGGAGAAAAGACATCTGCGCAATCCCGCAAATAAATATCCGAATATCCGGCCGCGTTCGCAGAACGGATAATGGTGCCGAGATTTCCGGGATCGGCAACCCCGTCCAGCAATATCGCGTCCTTTGCGGGAACTTCAACCGGACAATCCGGCAATTTCAATACCGCCAGAATGCCTTGCGGCGCAGGCTCTTCGGAAAGTTTTGCAAAAACTCCGTCCGAGACCACCTGCTCTTTGTCCGGATAAAAATGTTCGCCTGCGTAACTTTCCGCAACGACGACATTTACAAAGTCACACCCGGCTTGCGCAGCTTCGCGCACCTGTTTTACTCCTTCGATGATGTATTCCCCATATTCGCGGCGGAATTTTTTCTCGCGGAGCGATACAACCCTTTTTATGAACGGATTGTTTCTCGATGTAATGATCATAATGCAAAAATACACAAAAAACCTTCTTAAAACAAGAAGGTTTTTTGACAAACAATTTAAGCGATCGCCGCTTTTGCCTTTTCGGCAAGCGCCGCAAATGCAGCCGCATCGTTGACTGCAATGTCGGCAAGCGCCTTTCTGTTGAGATTGATGCCCGCAACCTTCAGCCCGTGCATGAATTTGCTGTAAGAAAGGCCGTTGATCCTCGCCGCCGCATTGATCCTTGCGATCCAAAGCTGACGAAAATCTCTCTTTTTATTTTTTCTGCCGATGTACGCGTACATCAGCGACTTCATCACCGCTTCACGCGCGATCCTGTAAGACTTGCTCTTGGAACCGAAATAGCCCTTAGAAAGCCTGAATATCTTTCTGCGTTTTTTTACCGCGTTCACACCTCTTTTAATACGCATGACTTTTACTCCTTATACCTTATTTCTTGTACGGGATCAACTGATTCTTGACCGTAAGTTCCTGCGTTTCATTCACGAACGCTGTCTGACGAAGATTTCTCTTTCTCTTTCTGGGCTTATCACCCGTCTTGTGGTTTTTACCAGATTGTGCCCTTTTGACTCTGCCGCTTCCCGTAATGTCAAAACGTTTTTTCGAGCCGCTATGCGATTTCTGTTTAGGCATACTTATTTCCTCCGAAATTATTTTTTCATTTAAACACAGCCTGTCCTATCGGAACAAACACGCGTTGTATTGACTTATTGTTTTGCAGGCGAAAGCATCATCGTAATGTTTCTGCCTTCGTTTGCAGGTTTTTTGTCCATGACCGCTTTCCCGGCCAGGGATTCGAAAAACTCGTTCATGACGTCGATGCCCATGGACGCATGCGCATTCTGACGGCCGCGAAGGCGTATGGAAACCATGACTTTGTTGCCAGCCTCCAAAAATTTCTGCGCCTGCCGTGACTTTACATTCATGTCGCCCGTGTCGATCGTCATGGAAAGACGAACTTCTTTTACCTCGACGATTTTCTGATTTTTACGGGACTCTTTTTCCTTTTTCCCCTGTTCGAACTTAAATTTGCCGTAATCCATGATCTTGCATACGGGAGGATTGGCTGTCGGCGAAATTTTCACCAAATCCAAATCACTTTCTTCCGCAAGATGCAATGCTTCGCGCGCGCTCATTATCCCGAGCTGCTGTCCGTCCGAACCGATCACTCTCACTTCCTGGTCACGGATCTCTCCGTTCACCTGATGCTGGTCTTTAATGGTTTTATACCGTCCTTTTCACAATATTTTCCCTTTCGGGCAAAAATCAAAAGCGGGCCGCATATAGTTACGACCCGCTTAAAATCAATGAAACTGCACGCATTGCGCATGCCTGTATTCACGATGATTCAAAGCACTTGCCGACGCATTTGCCGCAAGGCGAGAAGTAACTTCTGCTTTACCGATATATAATAGCAAAAAAAACTCGCCTTGTCAATCGCTTTTACATCGTTTTTTTAAAAAACCGTTTTTTCATCATTTTCTTTTTTCACCTGTGCAATGAAGGCATCCAATACCATGGAACCGATATCCCCTTTCTCACGCATACGGACGGCAACGGTCTTTTCTTCTTTTTCCTTATCGCCGATTATGAGCATATAAGGCACTTTCTCCAGCTGGGCTTCGCGGATCTTATAACCGATCTTTTCGTTGCGGCAATCCGTTTCCGCGCGGATGCCGGCCGCTTTGCAAGCCGCCTCCACTTCTTTCGCATACTCCATCGATTTATCCGAAACGGGAAGAATTTTAACCTGGACCGGAGCCAGCCACACGGGGAATTTTCCCGCATAATGCTCGATCAGAATGCCGATGAAGCGCTCGATCGAACCGAACACAACGCGGTGGATCATAATGGGACGATGTTTCTGTCCGTCCTCGCCGGTATATTCGACTTCAAACCGCTGCGGAAGCTGAAAATCAAGCTGGATCGTGCAGCATTGCCATGTCCTGCCGATAGAGTCGGTCAGATGGAAGTCGATTTTCGGCCCGTAGAAGGCGCCGTCCCCTTCATTGATCACATACGGCAGATTCAACTCATCCAGAGCAAGACGCAGAGCATTGGTTGCGTTCTCCCAATCCTCATCGCTGCCCATGCTGTTTTCGGGACGGGTGGAAAGTTCGACATGATACTTAAACCCGAACAAGGTATATACCTCGTCGATGATCTTCACGACGCCTTTGATCTCTTGCGTGATCTGTTCGGGAAGCATAAAGATGTGCGCATCATCCTGCGTAAAACAGCGCACGCGCATCAAGCCGTGAAGCTGGCCGCTCTTTTCGTGACGATGCACGATCCCCAATTCTCCCATGCGGATCGGAAGATCTTTGTAACTGTGCGGATTCAGTTTATAGACCAGCAATCCGCCGGGACAGTTCATCGGTTTAATGGCACAATCTTCCCCGTCGATCTTGGTCGTATACATGTTTTCTTTATAGTGATCCCAATGTCCCGAAGTTTCCCATAAACTGCGGTTCAGAATGATCGGCGTCTGAACTTCCACGTATCCCTCACGGGTATGGATCTTTCTCCAAAAATCGATCAGCGTGTTTTTAAGGATCATGCCCTTCGGAAGGAAAAACGGAAAGCCTTTCCCTTCATTTAAAAACGCAAACAAGCCGAGCTCTTTGCCGAGTTTGATGTGGTCGCGTTTTTTAGCCTCTTCCAGCATGGCAAAATATGCGTCCATTTCATCCTTTTTTGCAAACGCCGTTCCGTAAATACGAGTCAGCATCTTGTTCTTTTCGCTTCCTCTCCAATACGCCCCTGCAATGCTCGTGAGTTTGAACGCCTTGATCTTGCCTGTCGAAGGAAGATGCGGCCCGCGGCAAAGATCGGTAAAATTCCCCTGCTTGTAAAAGGAAATTTCTTCCCCTTCGGGCAGGTCTTTGATTAGCTCAACCTTATATTTTTCGGAGTACTTGGACATAAGTTTGATCGCATCGGCACGCGGCAAAGTAAAGCGCTCGACGGGCAAATTGCTTTTGATAATGTTTTTCATTTCCGCTTCGATTTTGCTCAGATCATCCTGCGTGATCGGAGTTTTGAAATCGATGTCATAATAAAAACCGTTATCTATGGTAGGCCCGATCGCAAGTTTGCTGGTCGGGTAAATCGCTTTGACCGCCTGCGCCAATACGTGCGCCGTCGTATGACGATATACGTCCAACCCTTCTTTGTCTTTCAACGTCACGATTTCCACGTCGCAATCGCTGTCCACAACATGCGACAAATCGACAAAATGTCCGTTCACCTTTGCCGCAACAGCCGCACGCGCCAACCCGTCGCTGATATCCTGTGCGATCTCTTTGCAGGTAACGGGCGCCGAATACTCTCTTTTATCACCTTTCAATGTTACGATCATATCGTATATCCTCCGTAAACACTTCTCATTTAATAAAAAAACGCCCTCAAACGCTATATACGTTTAAGGACGCAAACATTTTGCGCGGTTCCACCTTAATTGCCGGAAACCCGGCCGCTTGATCCGTTCTTATAAGTTACGGTAACTTCTGCGAAAAAAAGCGGTTTCCGGTTCACTCACATTTACGGGACTCACAGCAAACGTCCCGCTCTCTGAAAATGCCATAGCAAACCGTACTTGTCTTTTCCGTTAAGCAGATTCAATTTTGTATAAATTGTACCGCCTTTTCTTGTTTTTGTCAACGGTTTTTCGGCATTTCAAAATATTTTATCCGAAAAAAACTCTGCCGTCGTAAAACCTGCGCAAAAAACGCTCTTGCGTACAGGAGGGCGTACCGAGACATTCCACTTTTCCCGCCCCGCTGAGCACTATCTCACGCAGAACATTGATCTCCGCGCTTTCGTCCCCGATCAAAGATGATTTGCGCAATTTTCTGCAGCGGGAATCGTAAACCTCTCCGCCTTTCAAAAATATTTTACCCTTTCCGCCATGGAGCAAGTATTGCATAAATTCGGTCAGCTGCCCCTTCGTAAACACGGGCGGCACACACGCGGCAACGCTTTCCCATTTTTCGCGCAGCTCTTTCAGACGAAAGTCATAAAACCCGTCGATCGTATGCGATTGCATATTCGCAAGTTTGGCAAGGACATATCGCTTTTCTTCCGCAAAATCCGCGGCAATAATTGCGGCAACGAGAATTTCCCTGTCTTCGGCGCTGAGTCCTGCAGGACAGACATTGGCGCGAAGGTAAGCATACTTATAACCAACGCAAAGCACGTCCGCGATCCGATCCTCCGCCACTTTCCTGGTCGGGACGGGACTGGTCGTTTCGACAATAAAATAAACGCGTCCTCCGTCGAAACAGATCCTGGCATTGTTTTCGCGCTTTGCTGCGAGCGCTCCCGCGATATACGCAATATACCTGCAATGTTCCTCACGGTCTGATACGGTAATCTGATCCATACTCTCAGTTTATGCGGCGGGCTCGCAATTATTTACGATTCCGCCGCTGATTTGTTCGAAAAATAAAATTTTTCGGCGTGCGATGTCACAAAACTTGACTATCACGCAGAAAAATCATATAATTAAGTGAATAAACGTGAGGAATACGCGAATGCCGACACCGATCTTGATCGCCTTGCTGTGTACGCTTGCCGTGCATTACATTTTGGCAGTGGCAACGATCTATCTTTTACTGAAAGATAAACTGACCAAAGACGGAAAGGCCACCGTCACTTTGATCGTATGGAATATCGTCATACTGTTTCTGCCGATCATCGGGCCGGTCGTCTATCTCATTTACAGACAAACAGCGAAGAAAAATTGAGGCCTGATTTTGGCCGCGGAGGTTTTTTATGGATATGAAATCCATTGAGAGTAAATGGCAGCAACGTTGGGAAAAGACGAAAGAAAATAATTTCAACAAAAAAAACATCGACAAAAAGTTTTATGTTCTGGAAATGTTTTCTTATCCCTCCGGCGCGAAACTGCATATCGGGCACTGGTACAATTACGGCCCCACGGACAGCTATGCGCGCTTCAAAAAAATGCAGGGATATGAAGTATTCCAGCCGATGGGTTTCGACGCGTTCGGTTTGCCTGCGGAAAATTATGCCATAAAAACCAAGATCCACCCCAAGGATTCTACCGAAAAAAACATCGAAACCATGGAAAATCAACTTCGCGCCATGGGCGCAATGTTTGATTGGTCCGCGGAAGTAAAAACCTGCGAAGAAGATTACTACAAATGGACGCAATGGATGTTCCTCAAACTCTATGAAAACGGTTTGGCTTATCGGAAAGAAGCTCCCGTGAACTGGTGTCCGAGCTGCAACACGGTCCTTGCCAACGAACAGGTCGTAGACGGCTGCTGCGAACGTTGCGGAACGCCCGTCATCAAAAAGGACCTCACGCAATGGTTTTTCAAGATCACACAGTATGCGGAAGAGCTTTTGCAAGGGCTTGATAAAATCGATTGGCCGGAAAAGACCAAACTCATGCAGCGCAACTGGATCGGCAAATCGGTCGGTTGCGAAGTAGAATTCGAATGTGAAAGCGGCGATAAATTCAAAGTATTCACGACGCGCGTCGATACAATTTTCGGTGTGTCCTATGTAGTGCTTGCGCCGGAGCATCCGCTCGTCAAAAAGCTCGTTTCGGCCGAACAGCGCGAAGCGGTCGAAAAATATATTGCGGACACCGCAAAAACCAACGAGATCGAGCGTCTGTCCTCTACGCGCGAAAAAACAGGCGTATTTATCGGGCACTATGCCATCAATCCGATCAACGGGAAGAAAGTCCCCATTTACGCGGCGGATTATGTGCTTTATTCTTACGGGACCGGTGCGGTCATGGGCGTCCCCGCTCATGACGAGCGTGATTTTGCCTTTGCTCAAAAATACGGCTTGCCCGTTCAGAAAGTGATCGAAAACAAAAACGGCGAAACGGTATTGCCCTTCTGCGAAGACGGGATATGCGTCAACAGCTTGCAATTCGACGGAAGGTTCGGCGAAGAAGCGCGCACGGAAATCGCCAACCACCTCGCAAAGCTCGGCAAAGGCGAGCGCAAGGTAAACTATCGCCTGCGCGACTGGCTCGTTTCCAGACAAAGATATTGGGGGGCTCCGATCCCGGTCATTCACTGTCCGAAATGCGGGATCGTTCCCGTTCCGTATAAAGATCTCCCCGTCAAACTCCCCTACAACGTTCAGTTTGAACCGGACGGGAAATCGCCTCTTGCAAAATGCGATGAATTTATGCACACTAAATGCCCTCACTGCGGCGGCGATGCGCTCAGAGATCCGGATACCTTGGACACATTCGTATGCTCCAGCTGGTATTATCTTCGTTACGCGGACGCGCACAACTCAAAAGCGCCTTTCGATCCGGAGACGGTCAACAAAATGCTTCCCGTGGATAAATACGTCGGCGGCGCAGAACACGCCTGCATGCACCTACTTTATGCCAGGTTCTTCACAAAGGCGTTGCGCGATATGGGTTATTTGAATTTTGACGAACCTTTTAAATCACTTGTTCACCAGGGCGTCATTTTAGGACCGGACGGAAACAGAATGTCGAAATCTAAAGGCAACATCGTTTCCCCCGACGAATACGTTTCGACTTATGGCTCAGATGTTTTCCGCATGTATCTCATGTTCGGATTTTCCTATACGGAAGGCGGGCCTTGGAGCGATGACGGAATTAAATCCGTCGCTAAATTTTTGGACCGCATCGAACGATTCGTTCTGCGCGTCAAAGACATGAAAGCCGATCCCGATGAAACATTCGGCTCCGACGAGAAAGATCTGGATTTTGCGCGCAACTATGCGATCAGGCAGATCTCCCGCGACATGGAAAGCTTCTCTTTCAATACGGCGGTCGCGAGGCTCATGGAATACGTCAATGCGCTTTATAAATACGAGAGCCTTCCCGTCAAGAATATTGCGTTCCTCCGCGAATGTGTGCGCGATCTCTTGTTGCTGCTGGCACCGTGTGCCCCGCATTTCAGCGAAGAGCTCTGGGAAAAACTCGGTTATAAATACTCTATTTTTGATCAGAAGTATCCCGTTTGCAACGAGGCTGCACTCGTGCGCGACGAAACGGAATACGCTGTACAGGTCAACAGCAAAATAAAAACCAAAATGATGATTTCCAAAAACGCTTCGGAAGAAGAAATCAAAACGGCCGTACTCGAAAACGATGCCGTCCGTCCTTTGGTGGAAGGCAAACCTATCCGTAAATTTATTATCGTAAAAGACAGACTCATCAACGTCATCGTTTGATGATCAGTTTTACGATGAAACTTTTTCATTGCTTGAAAAGGCAGGCGGGGCCAAATCTTGGCCCCGCCTGCCTTTTCTTTTATCTGACTGCAATATTCTTACGATGAAAACGTCCGAAAGTATCACTGTTTATAGACCTTACGGTTGATAAATTGTGAAGCCCTCTCTGGCAGGATCCTGCCGGCCATGGCGTAAAATTTATTCCAGCCTCCGCATTGCATCAAAAGCGGAGGATTTTTATCGCATAAGACATTCACCACTTCTTTGGCAACTTCACCTGCACTCATGCCGCCCTGTTCCATATCCGCCAAAGCAGACGCCGCGCGTTTTACTTTCGCGGAATAGTCCCGCGACTGCAAGTCGTCATAAATTTTACGCTTAAACGTAAAGCCGGTGGACGTCCCGCCGGGCTGGACCGCGCTCACGCGAATATTATACGGCCGCAATTCCATATCGGCGCTTTTGGCAAGCAAATTTACGGCCGCTTTTGAACTGCTGTAAAAGCTGTCAAAAGCGATCGGAAAAGTCGCGCCCATGGAACTTACGATCAATATTCGACCGCCGCGCTTTTTCAGGCGTGGGATAACGGCTTTAATTGCACGCAGCGCCCCGAAATAGTTAATCTCGAAGAGATATCGGTAATCATCTTCGGAGGCGTATTCAATGGGCGCCGCCATCGAAAAACCTGCACAATACACCAAGCCGTAAAGATTTTCCGTCTGCGACGCAATTTCTGCGATCGCTTTTTCCATCGCCGTTCCGTTAGAAATATCTGCAGTATAATTTTTCACCCTGCTTAAAGCACAGGGAGTGCGTGAAATGTTGGCAACACTGAAACCTCGTCCCAGCATTCTCAATGCCGTTTCAAATCCGATCCCCGAGGACGCGCCGACCATTATGATCGTTTTTTTCAGCTTCTCTAAACGATCCTTGCGCTCTTCTTCTGTTTTGGTTGTATCTTTATGCAATGACTTTTCCATGTGGTAAGGTATTGCCAAAATTATAATAATTTAAACGCTTTTCAAAGAAATTAACCCAGCAATACGTCCAAAAACATCATGAGAGCAAAGCCGAAAGAAACGCCCGCCACGGCAACATATTTGCCGTCCCGCACGGACGTCGGAATCAGTTCTGCGCACGATACGGCAATCATCGCTCCGGCAGAGAATGCCAAAGCCCACGGAAGCAAAGTTGAGATCAATCCGACCGCAACAGCCCCGATCACGCCGGCAATCACTTCTACAAAACCCGAAAACTGTCCGAAAAAAAAGGCTTTCCCGATACTGAATCCCTGTTTCCGTAACGGTACGGAAACACATAAACCTTCCGGAAAATTTTGGATCCCTATTCCCACCGCAAGCATTGCCGCCGCGATCCACGCACTAAACGATCCCCCCGTCAACGACCCGAATGCAACACCGACGGCAAATCCTTCGGGAATATTGTGCAAAGTAATCGCAAAACATGCCAGCGCACCGCTCCGCATATTATCTTGCGCAAATAGTTTCATACGCGACATCGCAATGTCGGATAATAAAATAAATGCACATCCCGCTAAAAAACCGATCGACAAAACCGCCGCCATGTACAGGGCGCCGCTTTGTTCCAGCCGCTCTTTTGCGGGGAGCAAAAGAGAAAAAAAACTTGCGGCGACCATGATCCCTGCCGACGTTCCTTGCATCAGGTTCAACGCGCGCGCGTTGAATTTATCGGAAATAAATACAAACGCTGCCCCCAATGCCGTCATGCACCAGGTGAACAGCGTCGCGAAAAGCGCCTGTATCCATACAGGAAGCGCCATCAGCCATTCCAACATACTTTTTCCTCCGTAAAATACCCTTATAGTATTTTATTCTGAAAAAAAGTTTGTTGTGTACGCCCATAGCCGCCTATTTTTGCCCTTGGTCAAAAAAAATATTCCACTTCTTTTTTGATGATAAGATAACGGCTCGTCATGCCGCGAACGGATCAGTTTTCATTGGCACACGGGCTTTTGCTCTTTCTCTTTTCTTTAAGCAAAATCGATGTTTATATCAAGCACTAAAATAAGATGAATACATCCAAAAAAGAAAAACACCTATTGCAATCCGAACCGCAAATATCGAAAACATTAGGCGGATCAAAAATTTTTGTTCATTCCTCAAATCATATATTTTTTATAAAAAACAAAGCACAGCGGCAACTGTGCTTTGTTTTTGGTGCGAGTGACAGGACTTGAACCTGCATGGGATCGCTCCCACTAGAACCTGAATCTAGCGCGT
>CALVMA010000044.1 GCA_944341655.1 uncultured Clostridia bacterium
TTTTTTTATCAAGCTGATTGTCTCACACGAGACGGCAGAGGAACTAGAGGTCAGACTGGCGTTCAGACGTTTGCGCCTCCGCCCGAGCCTCCGCCCGAGCCTTCGCCCGAGCATTCCTCCCCCTTTGCCGCCCGTGCGGGCGGCAAAGGGGGAGGGGTTCAGGCGCGGCCGCGGCGCGCGGGCGGCTCGCTGGCGCGGACGCGGACGTTGCCGCACAAAATTTCGGCGTAAGACCAGGCGGTCTTGCCGCGGTAGTTTTTGTCGTGGGGCAGGACGGTGAAGAGGGCGGGATAGACGCCCGAGAGGGTGCCCGTAAAATCGGCGTGTTTGTTTCTGCCGAGGTTTACGTGCACGCGCACTTCTTTTTCGTAAAAAGAGAGGATCTCGTCCTTGACGGAACGGATGGTTTGAGGGGAACGGTTCATGATGCTCCTTTGCGGCGCCGAAGCGCCGCGGCCTTGCAAGGAGGGTAGGGGCGCCGCGGTAAGAGAAACGAGGGGGACGAAGGGGGGGGGAAGCCGTGGCGTGCGCTGCCGCAAGTACACGGATGATTGACGGATTTTCGGAAAAAAATACCTATTCTAAAAAAATCGAACAAATTCGCGCAAAAGTCGGGGGCATAACGGGGCGGGCGGCCGCATACAATAGACTGAACAATTCGGAGGTGAAGAACATGACCATAACGCCTGTTTATGAAAAATACGGCTGCACGATGAGCGGGGAAGAGATCCGCGCGCAGTCGATCGTGGAATGCCGGTTGTCCGACTGGTCGGAGAACCGCATGCTGGCGGTGAGCCCGCGGGTGGTATTGAGCGGAGCGGAGGTGTTGTCGGGCGAAGTGCGGTACGGCGGCAAGCTGTATTTTTCCATCGTTGCGGCGGCGTCGGACGGGACGCTGATCGGAGCGGAGCGGGGGGCGGAATTTTCGCACAAAGCGGCGTGTGCGTCGGCGGCGCCGGCACAGAGTGCGGACGTCGTCCTGGAAGTGGAAAAGACGGACGTGCGGTACGAAGGCAGGTCTGTGATCCTGTCGGCGATCGTGACGGCGCACATACGGCTGTATGTGCCGACGCAGTTGCAGTATCTGACGGGCGGGGAGGGGATCGTGTGTGATTTTCGTCCCGTGCGGATACGCAGGCTGAGCGCGTGCAGCGGTACGGCGTCGCTGGAAGAGGAGTTTGACACGGACTATGTGGGGGATGTGCTCTTGCACAGCGAGCAGGTATGCCTGACGCGGGTGAGCTGTTCGGCGGGGAGCCTGGACATTTCGGGAGAGATCAACCTGGGGATCTTTGCGAAGCGGGAGGGAGAAAACGAGCCGGTATCGTACGAGCGGCTGATCCCGTTCCGCGCGGAGATACCCTGCGACGAAGCGTCGGCGGGGATGTCGTGCGTAGCGCGCGCGGAGATCTCGTCCGTCAACGTCACCTGCTCGTGCGACGAAGAGAAGAACCGTTGCAGGATCCTGGCGCAGATCGATCTGGACATTCGCGGCACGGTCAGCCGGCGCGACGAAGTGCCGATGGCTGCGGACGCGTTTGCGCCGGGGTATGCGTCGGCGCTCACGTGCGCGCCGCTGGAAACGGAAGAGGCGGTGTGCGCGTTTACCGCGGCGGAACGCGTGAGCGGCACGGCGGCGGTGGCGGGGGAAGTGGATTTTTCCTGCATACTGCAATCCGCGGCGCTCTGCGAAGCGAAGATCGCCGCGGAAGTATCGGAAGGCGAGATCACGGCGGAGGGCGTTCTCTCCGCGCTGGTGTTCTACAAAGACGCCGAAGGCGCGGAGCGCACGGTGCCCGTCAGCCTGCCCTTTTCCTTCCCCGTGCGCTGCGACCGTGCGCGCGCGGGCGATACGGCGCGCATATCGGCGCTGTGCTGCGGCGTTTCCGTGCGGCAGAAAAAGGAAGGCGAGCTGGAAGCGGAGGGCGCGCTCAAACTGTACGTCACGCTGTTCTCCCGCGAAAAGTATGAGTACGTGACCGAAATGCGCGTAGGGGAAGCGGAACTCGAAAGCGAATGCGCGGTGAGCGTCTATGTCCCGACGGCGGGGGATACCCTCTGGGACACGGCAAAGAAACTCGGGAAGACTCCCGAACAGGTGCAGGCGGCCAATCCGGGGCTGACCTTCCCCCTTTCGGGCGGCGAGAGGATCGTGGTATACCGCAAAAAGGAAAATGTCCTGTAAAAGAAGCGGCGGCACGCGGAGCGTGCCGCCGCTTCTGCGATGCAGTCCAAAGCCCGCCGTCCGCGGTTTTGCGGACGGCGGGCTTTGCGTGCGGCTGTCGGGGGTCGGGCTTTGCGAAGGCGCGGGCGAAGGGCGCGGTTTTGTAAAATGTATGTGTAAATTCGGCGAAAAACGCGTTTGACTGTTTACAAAAATGCGCAAACTGTGGTATAATGGGAAAAGAACGGTTGACGGAGCGGGGGAAATGTTTGCGGCGAAGGTAAAAAGTTATGCCAAACTGAATCTTTCGCTGAACATTGCGGGCGTATCGGGCGGGTACCATTTGCTGGACAGCGTGGTGGCGAGCCTGAACATTTGGGACACGGTATGTGCCAAGCCCCGCGGCGACGGGCTGGTGAACGTGTACATGCACGGACTGGGCAGCGAGGGCATACCGCCCGAGCGCAACAATGCGGTGAAAGCGGGGGAGGCGTTCGTATCGGCGTTTGGGACGGGCGGTGCGGACATAGAGATCTACAAAGACATTCCGATGGGCGCAGGATTGGGCGGATCCTCGGCGGATGCGGCGGGCGTGCTGAACGTGCTGGCGAAGCTGTACAAAGTGCGGGACCGCGCGCGGCTGAAAGAGCTTGCGGACGGGCTGGGAAGCGATACGGGTTACATGCTGGAAGGAGGATTTGCGCGTCTGACGGGCAGAGGGGAGCGCGTGGAGCGGCTGGATTGTGCGAAGAGGCTTTGGTTTTTGTTGTTTTTGCCGCGCACGGGCGTATCGACGCCCGAATGTTACAAAATGTATGATCTTGCGCCCGATCCGTTGAGGGCGGACAGCGCGCGTTTGGCGCGGGCGCTGGAAGCGGGCGACGTACGGGGCGCGGCGGAGAGCGTTTACAACGCGCTGGGCAAGCCCGCGTGCGCGTTGAACGGGCAAACGGCGGAGGCGTTGGAAGCGGCGCAGGGCTTTTCGCCCATGGCGTATGCGGTGACGGGATCGGGCAGCGCCGTGTTTGCGATGTTTGAAAGCGAGGCTTTGTGCCGTTGGGCGAAGAGCCGATACAAGGGGAAGATCCCCGTGCGCGTTGCGCACACGGTTTTGCCGGGAAAGGTAAAAGCGGGCCTGCGCAATCCGTTCGTGTTGAGCGAAGAAGAGAAAGATGCGTGCGGGCGATAAAAATAGCCGGAACAGGAGCGGAAGATGGAAGAGAGAAATTTGGAATTGGACGACGACGGGAAGCTCAAGCTGAAAAAGGCGAAGACTTTGGAATCGGACGGATCGGGCGATGCGGAAGACATCGTGATCGAGGTACCCGGATTCGAAGGTTTTGCGCAGGACGACGACGGGACGTTGCGTTCGGACAACGAGCTGGCGCGCCGCAGTCTGGCGCAAGAGCAGGAGCGGCAGGGCCGCCGCGAGCGTGCGGAAAAGACGTTTGAAGAGGCGGAGCGGCTGTTTGCGGAAGGCGATCTGGACGGCGCGGGAGAAAAATACCTGGACAGTGCGTCTCTGTACGGGGCGGACTGGCGGCCGTGGTTCGGCGTCGTGCGGGTGCAGACGAAAGATCTGACCGATTTTTCGGGGATCTACGAATGCGAGCAGGCATACGACAAGGCGTTCCGCCGCATGAATGCGGAGGAGCGTGCCGGGCTTGCGGAGAAATATGTTCCGTCGTTGGAGAAACAGGCGGCGGAGTGTGCGCAAGAGAGCGCCCGCCTGCGCGAGCAGGATGCGGCGGAGCGGGAAGCGGCGCGCCCGCAGGTTTCGGAGCAATATAAAAAGGCGTTGCGCCGCATGATCGTGACGGCGGTGCTGTTCGCGGTATTTGCGGCGGCGGCGATCGCGCTCGCGCCGTTCGTGAGGAGCGTCCCCGATGCCAGCATTCTGATCCCCTGCGTGATCTGTGCGGCGGCGGCGGTCGTCCTGTTCGTGATGACGGCGGTATGTTTGCGCTTCTTTATTTCGGCGAAGCTGGCGCGGTCGCGCAATTTGCGCGAGGGAACGACGGCGGCGGGCATGCGCGCCCGCGTCTGCGCGGAAACGGAGGAGCTGATCCGTTCCGTGTTGGAAGATCTGAAAAAACAATGAGGGCAGGGCAGGTTTCCTATGGTGAAAGCGCTTTGCGCCCGATAAAAGAGCCGCGCGCGTACGAAAAGTACGCGCGCGGCTCTTTTTTACGCAAAAAACCAAGCGCCGTCCGCAACGTTTGCGGACGGCGCCGCTCTTTAAGGCGGGCAAAAGTTTAAAGCGGGCAAAAGCAGCCGTTTTTCAATTCGCGCCCAAAGCATTTTTACTTTGATCGAAAAGAGAGCGGGTTTCTTTTGTTTGCGCAAGAGCTGTTTCTCTGCGCAAAAGTATATTTTTTGCACAGAGAAAGCGCCGCCCCTCGGCAGGGCGGCGAAAAATGCGGAAGGGCGGAAAATTATCGGTACCGACCGTAGGTATGCGCCGCGTTGTACATGGCGATCACATTTTCGACGGGCGTATTGTCCTGGATCTGGTGCGTCGGCGCAAAATGGTAGCCTCGTACTTTCATCATGATTTCCAGGGTGTCTTTGCAGACCTGTTCCGTTTCTGCCGCCGTACCGTATGCCAAAGGGCCTGCGGTCGAGATACAGCCGCGGAAGTTCAGCCTGCCGCCGAATTTTTCTGCCAGGTAGGCGGGGCTCATGTTGACCGCTTCCGGCTGCAGCGTGTCCACGCCGCGTATGCCCATTTCGATGAAATCCTCGTATGCCCAGCTGCTGCTTCCGCAGGTATGGACGATCGCGGGCAGGGAGTAGCTGTTTGCAAGGTCTGCAAACTGTTTATGGATGGGCTTGATTTGTTTTCGGTACAGTTCCGGACTGATCATCGGCGCGATCTGCGTTCCCAGATCCTCGCCCAGCCACACAAAATCGAGATATTCTTTGCATTTGTCGATCAGTCTTTCCATCATTTTTAATTGAAAATCCGCCCGGCGCCGGATAAAACGCATCGCCGCTTCATCGTCCAGCATGATGTGACAGAGCACGTCTTCCACGCCCATGATCCTGCCGTTGGAGTTGAGAACGTCAGGCACTCCTGCGTTTCCCGCGTACAGCCCGTATTTCCCCCCGTAGCTTTTTGCCGCTTCGAGCGCCGCGCCGTAATCGAAATCGTCGGGGTCGGGTACGGGAAAATTGTCGAACATTTCGTCGGTCGCGTCTTGGAGGGGGAAATCACAAAAATCCCAATATCCGCCCGTTTCGTGCTCCACCCACCGCATGATACATCCTTCCAGCGGGTCCGCCATGCGGTTCGGGGGGTGCCGTAAACAGCGGTTTTCCCCGATAAGGTGCAGAGATGCCGCGGTAATCCACGCCCAAAGCCAGCAACAGCTCTTCGGCGTCGTCGGGAAGGATGCCCAACGCTTTGCATAAATTGCGATGAATGTTCGGGTTCGCCTCGTATCCGATGGTGACCCTGTCTGTTTTTTCGAATTCGAAAGTTCGGCGAACTCTCTCTTTGGAACTCATATGTTCAGGGGCCTTGTCTATTTTCATAAGTTTCTCCTTCCTGCAGGTTGCCGAAGTTATATTTTTTGTATCTTTCTTTCGGAATCTCGCGCGAAGGGGGCAAAAGCGCGGCTGCGCTGCGGATTTTCGGTTTGTCCTGTGATTCTTAAACGGCCGACGGCAAACATTGCCGTCGGCCGTGCAATGAGCGACAGATCAAAGCAAATTATTTGATGAGGCCGATCAGGTTGTCGTACGTGCCGGGGAAGAACAGGAAGATGACGATGAGCGCGAGCATGGCGAGGAAGATGATCTGAAAGACGAGATGGCGTTTTGCCATTGCTTCCAGCCCGACGACGGCGCAAAGCACGAGGAAGCCGTAGTTCATAATAATTTTGAAAACGTTGAGCACTTCGGCGGGCAGGAACGGGAAGTTTGCGTCGATGATGAGAAGTGCAAAGACGACGACCAGTGCGACGGCGAGGATCTCGCCGATAATATCAAAAACTTTTTCCAAACCTTTAAACATGATTCACCTCCAAAATTTACCGTGTTTCGGTTTTTATTATTGTATATGCAAAAGGGTCGGTTGTCAACACCTTTGCGAAAATTTTTTGCGGGAGCGGCGCGGTAAAAGTGCGAGGGCGGGGCGGCAGCGGTTGACATTCTTCGGCATGAAGTTTATAATGAAGAATAAGATTGCCCGCAAAATACAAAGCGGGCGGGGCGGAAGAGACGACCATGGGATACGGAATGACAAAAGCGGCGGCATACACGGCGAACGTGGCGATGTCGGTAGTGGCGACGGTATCGCCGCTGTTATTTTCCACTTTTTACGGCGAATACGGGATATCGTACAGCCTTTTGGGGCTGTTGGTGCTGATCAATTTTTGTACGCAGCTGGGCATCGACCTGCTATTCTCCTTTTATTCGCACAAATTCAACATCGCGCTGACGGTGCGGCTGATGCCTTTGCTGACGGCCGCGGGGCTTGCGATCTATGCGGCGGTGCCGCTGCTTGCGCCGCAATGGGCGTATGCGGGGATCGCGGCGGGCACGGTCATCTTTGCGGCGTCGGGCGGTTTGGCGGAGGTGCTGATCAGTCCGATCATCGCCGCCATACCGTCGCCCGATCCCGAACGCGCGATGAGCCGCCTGCATTCTGTGTATGCGTGGGGCGTCGTGGGCGTCGTGCTGATCAGCAGCGGCGTTCTGTATGCGATCGGCAGGCAGAACTGGCAGTGGCTGATCTTCGGCTGGATCCTCGTGCCCCTGGTCTGCGCCGTACTGTTCTTTCTGGCGAAGATCCCGCCCATGACAACGCCCGAAAAGACGTCGGGCGCGCTGGGGCTCTTCAAAAGCAAAGCGCTGATTTTGTGCGTGCTGTGCATCTTTTTCGGCGGCGCGAGCGAATGCACCATGTCGCAGTGGAGTTCGGGGTATCTGGAACAGGCCCTGGGCCTGCCCAAGATCTGGGGCGACGTATTCGGAGTGGCGATGTTTGCCGTGATGCTTGGGCTGGGCAGAACGTTGTACGGCGCATTCGGGAAAAGGATCTACCGCGTTCTCATAATAGGCGCGGCGGGTGCGGCGCTCTGTTATCTGGCGGCGGCGCTCACTCCCTGGGCGATCCTCGGGCTCATCGCCTGCGGATTGACAGGCCTCTGTACGGCCATGCTCTGGCCGGGCAGCCTGATCGCCGTGACGGATAACATTCCCTCCGCCAACGTGGCGGTCTTCGCGCTGATGGCGGCGGGCGGGGATCTCGGCGCATCCGTCGGCCCGCAGGTGACAGGCCTGATCGCGGACGCCGTGATCGCTTCTCCCGCGGCGTCGGAGTTTGCCCTCTCTTTGGGCCTGACCGCGGAACAGCTCGGCATGAAGGCGGGAATACTCGTCTGCGCCGTGTTTCCCGTCCTGGCGGCGGTGCTTGCCGCCGCGCTTTGGAAACTGCGCAAAAAGAATAAGGACGGCGTGTTGCCCCTGCGCGGCTGATCTTTTCGCCCGCTCCGCGCGGGCTCGACGCGGCTTGAAAATTGCAAAGGCGTCCGCCTGTACCGAAATTGCGGTACAGGCGGACGCCTTTGGCTTTTTTTCGCTTTCACCGCTTTGCCTTTCGCGGCTTCGCCCGCGTACATGAGTCCGCGCCGTGCGGAAAGGGAGCCGCCCGCCGCCCTCGCTCTCGCAGACAGGGCGCGCCGCCGCGCCGACAGCCGCATAAACTTCCGCCTCTGTCGCCCGAACGCTCGGCAATGCCGCGGCGCAAAGAGAGGTTTGAAAGTGTCGGGCGCTTTTTTGGAGGCGGCCAAAAAATTTTTAAAAAAATTTAAAAAATTTTCGCTGAAATACTTGACATTACGGGGAAATGTGCTATAATATTAGCAATCTCATAAGGAGAGTGCTAACACTTAAATAATTAAAGCGCTAACTATAAAGAAGGAGATGATTATTATGAAAAATGAATTGACGAGAAGGAACGGTTATTCCGATTATGACTTTTTTGACGAAGCGATGCATGACTTTTTCCCTGCATTTTACGGGAGGAACGGCGGTCACAAGTACATGCGTACGGACATTAAAGAGACGGACGCGGAGTATGTGATGGAAGTGGAGATGCCGGGGCTTGACAAAAAGGAGATCGGCATTGACTTGAAAGACGGGTATCTGAACATAGCCGTACAGAAGGAAGAGAAGCAGAACGAGGGCAAGAAAGAGAACTACATTCATCGTGAGCGCAGTTTTTCCTGCCGTCGGAGCTATTATGTCGGGGACGTGCAGAAAGAGGACATCAAGGCGAAATACGAAAACGGTATCCTGACGGTGACGATCCCGAAGGAATCGCCGGCGCGTCCGCAGGAGCATAAGATCGAGATCGAATGAAAGGCATAAGCGGGCGAAAGGAAGATCCCGAAGGTTTTCCGCAAATGCCGTAAAGGCGAGTGCGGGCGGCGGTTGCCGCCCGCACATTGTTTTTAAGCGATCGGGGGGGGAGCCGTCCGCAAATGATTTGCGGACGGCTCCCCGTTTTGTAAGAAAAAGCCGCTCAAAGCGCAAAACTTGCGCTTTGAGCGGCTTTTTTTCGCAAGGCAGAAAGGAGCGCCGCAAAAGGCGGAATAACTTTGCGCGCAAAGTCTGTCAAGGCGCGGGAGGGTTTTTTGCAAAGGCAGGCGCAAAGGGGCAAGGAAGGGGGCGGGAACAGGTCGGCGGCGGGTGCGGAAAAATGTGAAAGGAAGGAGAAAGTTTATAAAATAACAAAGATCTTCATTGACGAGGGGGTGCTCGTATAGTATAATATAATTTATCTGTATAAAAGTGATCATTGTATTGTTGCAGAGCAAAAGAAGGCCGCGCAATGCGGCGTAAACAGGATGGGGGACGAAGTTGAAGCGAAAAATCAAAGCAATGGCATTGGCGATGGCATTGATCTTGGGGCTGGCGAGTTTTTCGGCGTGTGCAAGGGCAACGGAAAAATCCGATTTGTCGGAGGAGCGGGCGAAAGACACGCGGGTTTTGTCGGATAACGAGTACACGCAGCTGAACATTTCGGGGACGGACGTATTGGGCAGGACTTTTTCGTCGGCGGATGCGGAAGACAAAGAATTGTATGTGGGGATGTTTTATTTTTTGTGGCTGGGGCAGCATGCGGACGAAATGCGCGGGATCAGCGATGTTTCCGAGATCACGAAAGACGGCACGGATTTTGATGCTTTTTACAATGTTGCGGACGAAAGTTCGCCGTTGAATCAATATCATTTCTGGGGAGAGCCGATCTGGGGCTATTACCGGTCGGACGACGAATGGGTGATCCGCAAGCAGATGGAGATGCTGACGATGGCGGGCGTGGATTATTTGTATCTGGACGTGACGAACAAATTTCTTTACGAGAATGTAATCCCATTCCCGCTTTTCGCTGTCTTTCATCATACGCTTGAAGTCGGGACGGTTGTCATTGGTTCCCGTCATGGCGCGGTCGATGTATGTTGCGAGGATGAGAATGTTGTTCCTTTGTGCATATTCGCCGCAGACACGGATCTGACCTTCTATGGATTGCTCCGTCTGATTGTCGGAAGAGTAACGGGCGTAGATCACTGTCACATGTTTTTATGGACACTATTTAGATGATTTTGAAATGGAAAAGGGCGAAATTTAAGAGAATAGAATATCCTTCCGAATTTGCGTTTTCAGGTGGCAATGAAAGCATAGTTCCTCGCGAACGTCAACGGTCGAAAAATTGTCGCTCAAAAAACCTTCATAAAAGAAAAGAGAGCCGAGCAAGGTTTGTTTTATTGCTCGGCTCTTTTACTGTAATTTAATGATTTAGCCTGCCGCCCACGCAGCGATTTTTCTTTCCCCGTAATTAAAGGTTTGGACCATATGAGTGAGGTTGATTATATCGTATCGGACGGCTATGATATAGCGCAGACAGCTATCTGCTTGCTGTATTAATTCAGCGGAAAAAAGTACATGCGGACTACGGCAAAGATTGTTATAAGGCACTTCTTATGGATCGTGTAAACTATTTTGAGAAATAACAGACGGATTACATAAAAGCGGATGCTATCTTAGAAGTCTTGCAGCTGAATGGAATGGAGTTGCCGTACAAAATTGCGTTTTGAGGGGCTTGATGCGATCAGAAATTATCTCTAAACTTGGAATCGGGCGTGGAAGCATATGCTATAGACAGATCCGATCAAAATATTAGTATTATGTCGGTTCTCTCCAACAACAGAGAAATTTATTTTTTCTCAGGAGCAAAACCTATAAAATAGCCGAGTGACAGTTAGGAAACCTATTGTAACAAGAGCATACCGGAAATTTTTTCCTGCTTATACGCACGGCTTTTATATTATTTTAATTATCATTTGATTTTGAAATCAGAGTTGTATTTTGTATATTTGGTATTGCAATAAAGATTTCGATAATGGGAAGGAGTAATTCCGTACTTTTTTTTAAACAAACGCATAAAATAAAACTCATTATTATAACCGCAAGTTTTAGCGATTGTGGCTATGGTGTTATCTGTAGACAAAAGCATATATTCAGCATTTCTTAGCTTAGACTGAATAACATATTCTTTTAATGAGATCCCGATGTGATATTTAAAGACTTTGCTTAGATATTGAGGGTTGTAATTAAATGTGTTTGCAATTTGTTTTAAATCTAAATTATCTCTGCCGTTTCCATCAATATATTTACAAATATCGGTAAGTCGCCTATTCAACACTTGATCGTTGAGTGGTTTTTTAGATAAATAAAGATTAGAAAGCAAGATTAGCGTGGTTGTTGACAGATAATTTGTAAGTTGATTTTGTTTTTTTAGAGAAGCGTTAAAGTGCAACGTTTGATTTATAAAAATAATTGAGTTTTCCACATGCTCCATTGTGAATGCTTCGGGGAATAAAATCTTATTATGGATGTTATGGCTATGAGTCATGTATTTTTTTGCCTGTTCTTCAGACACTATCCTAATATTGTCAAAACTGAAATGTAACCAGTAAAAAATAACAGCATGCTCCTTAAAACCCTCATGAGGAAGATTGTCTTTCATTAAAAAAACACTGCCACTTTCAAACTCGTATTTTTTATCTTCAACCTTTAAGTAAAACTTACCTTCAGTTACTATATACATTATGTAGTGGTCACATGTTCTTTTGTAGTGTTTCCAATCGTCGGGCATTTTGCATTTTCCAATATCTAATAAATGTACTGGTTTTTTTATATCAATCAAATAGTATCTCATAGCAATATAATTATATCAAAGTTTTTTTAGAGCGCAATAGTTAACTCCAAATATATACGTTTTTGTGTATTTTATATATCATTTACACCATTGAACAAGGAAAACATTTATTATAAAATATAGGAGTAAAAGAGGTGAAATATGAACGAAGAAGAAACGCAGATTATTGGTCAGTTTTGGAATAAGATGCAGAATACATTTTGTGATAAGGTGGTTTTATCACAGTGGAGACGTTTAAATGGCGAAGATTTAAACGAGCAAGGAGAAAAATACAGTCATTGTGTAGATAATTTTCGCATTTTAGCGGGTGAAATGGAAGGTAATCATTTCGGTCATTGGTTTGTAGACCACGATCTTTACAAGTGGATGGAAGGTGCTGCCTATTCGTTGATGAATAAAAATAATGACCAAATAAGAGAGATATTCAATTATATTATTGATCTTTTATTAAAATGTCAACAAGAAGATGGTTATATAAACACCTATTTTTCTTTAAGGAAGGGTGAGAAACGCTGGAGTAATATTGGTATCGGTCATGAACTTCTTTGTGTTGGAAATCTTGTTGAGGCAGCGGTTGTTTATACTATGGCAACAGGCGATAATAGATTGATTGAAATAGCAAAAAAAGCTGTTGGAAACGTCATACAATTAGTTGAGGAAAAACCCCACATATATCCTGGTCATGAAGAAATAGAAATTGCCCTTATAAGATTGTATAGATTTACAAATGAAAAAAAATATTTAGACCTTGCAAAACATTTTATTGACGAAAGAGGAACTGGTGAATGCGCTTTTAAAGGTGAAAACTTGTTTGATAGCATGCATTTGCCATTGGAATATTTTCAAGTACACAAACCGGTTAGAGAACAAACTGAGGCTTTAGGGCATGCGGTTAGAGCGACCTATTTGTTTACAGCGATGGCAGAACTTGCTCTTGAAACGAAAGATGACACTCTTTTAGAAGCAAGTAAAAAGCTTTGGGATAATATTGTTTATAAAAAAATGTATATAACAGGTGGTGTTGGTAGCGAACATAATCAAGAGAGGTTTACAAAAGCTTATGATTTGCCGTCCGATAGATCTTATTCCGAAACTTGTGCTGAAATTGGCATGATGATGTTTGGTAGAGCGTTGAAAATATTGTTGATAGCTTTGTTGCTGATACGATGAATTACATTTTGTATAATGCCTTGATTTCAGGTGTATCCATAGATTATGACAAATATTATTACGTGAATACTGTTTCACAAAAACCGGAGGTCACGTCTTATCGGACAGATACGTTTATGTGTTCAGCAGAGCGTGTAAAATGGATGGATTGTCCGTGCTGTCCACCAAATCTGTTGAGGTTTATCAACTCTTTGGGTGAGTACATTTATACCATTCATGATAATAATGTTTATATGAATTTATTTGTTTCCAAT
>CALVMA010000045.1 GCA_944341655.1 uncultured Clostridia bacterium
GCAAAGGCTTTGCCCAAGACGTATCGTGTGAACGAAACGGCAAAGATATTGCATCCTGGGTATCAGAGCGCGAAACTCGTGCGTATAGATGAAAACACGTATGACACGAAAACGTATCATTTTGAAACGGAGCGTCCGCTGTATTTTCGTGCAGGCCAGTATCTTACGGTAGGGTGCGAAGCGGAAGGAAGTATGGCGGCTCGCCCGTATGCGATCTCTTCGGCTCCGAGAGAGGGGCTTTCGTCGCATGTTGCGGTCACGGTGAAAAAATGCGGTTTTTTCAGCGGGTATTTGTTCGATAAAGCGAAAGTCGGCGATGTGTTTACGGTCGGAGATCCTTCGGGTGAATTTTGTTTTGAGCCGATCAAGGACAGTGCCAATGTGCTTGCCATTGCGGGCGGGAGCGGGATCACGCCCTTTTACAGCATGGCGCAGTCCATAGCGGACGGAACGCAGGATTTTTCCCTGACGATTTTGTACGGAGCGAAAACGCAGAAAGATATTATTTTCCGAAAAGAGCTGGATAATTTGGCGTCAGACAAGATACGCGTTGTCTATGTTCTGAGCGATGAACAGGCAGAGGGGTTTGAACACGGTTTTATCACGGCGGAACTGATCAAAAAGTACATTTCCGGAGATTTTACGGTCATGATGTGCGGCCCTGCGGCGATGTATGCGTTTGAGGACGAACAACTCAAAGAGTTCGGTCTGCCTTTAAAAAGGGTGAAAAAGGAAGCGAACTGCGTCGGGGTACGTGACGTCAAGGATGCGGAATATACTTTGACCGTGCATATCGGTTTTGAAACGTACAAAGTAAAGGCGTCGGCAAAAGAGACGGTGCTTACGGCTTTGGAGCGTGCGGGTTTGCGCGTTCCGTCCAAATGCCGTGCGGGCGGCTGCGGCTTTTGTCACAGCAAGCTGGTATCCGGTAAATTTTCGTTGGCGGGCGCGGACAAGCGCCGTTTGGCGGATGCAAAATTTGGGTATTTCCATACCTGCTGTTCCTATCCGGATTCGGATATGGAGCTCATAGTTCCCAAAGCGTAAACAAAAAGATATCGTATCGGATTTGGCCGCCGCGCAATTTTTTTGCACGGCGGTTTTGCGCAGAATGCGTCAAAGGCATAGAATCGGATTGAAATTTACGGCATTATCTGTTATAATAGCAAGGACAAATGCAGGAGGCGGCAATTATGAAAGCGGCGGAAAGGATCGGAAAATTAAAAAACGGAGCATCGCTTTTGACGTATGAAGCGCCCGCATTGCATTCCGTGGCATTTTCGGTGGTGCTGCCGTTTGTGCCGGACGGGACGCCCGGGATTTATCATCTGATCGAGCATCTGCTGTTTGAAAAAGCGGGGGAACGCCGTGCGGATGAGATCAATGCGGAAATGACTTCGCGCGGCAGTGAGATCATGGGATATACGTCGATAAATTACATGTGTTTCAGCTTTACGTGCCGCCGCGAAGTGTTTGTCGATCAGCTCCGATTGCTTTTTGACATGCTGTCCGAGCGGGATTTCGGTCAGGAAGAGCTGGAGAAGGTTCTGCCCGTGATCCGCAATGAAATATTCGAGTACAACTTTTACGACGCGCGGTCGAGCGATCTTTTGAGAGAGCTTTGGTTTGATTCCCGCTATATCAATCCCGTATTGGGGAGCAGTTCGGTCTTGGAAAACCTTACGCTGGAAGAAATCAGGGAAGAGAGGGAAAAGCTGTTTACGAAAGACATGTGCTTATTCCTTGTCGGTGCGTTCGAAAAGGAAGACGTGCGGGCGGTGTTGGATACGTTCGGGGCGCTGTCTCTTCGGTCGCTGCGTACGGATCCCGCAAGGGAAGAGGAGAAAGTGACAAAAGAGCTCAATCGGATCGGGCACGGCAGGCAGTTGCAGGTCCTCGTGACCTATCATATAGAGAAAGCGTCGGAAGAACTGAAAATGGCGGCACACTGGCTGCGGAGCGCTCTTTTTGACGGGTTGGACGCGTCTTTTTTTCGCTTTTTCAACGAACGGGACTTTCGTTTTTATTCGGTCGACGGTAATTACAACATTCTCGGAGACGAGCTGATCTTTTCCTATCTCGTACACATCGAAAAGAAGGACAGAAAACGGTTTGAGCCTTTGATCGACGAGTTTGAAGGTTATGCCCAAAAGACACCGTTTATGTCGTTGGTCAAACCGTATCTGTCGGACAACATCGTATTTTTATACGACAATCCCGAACGCCTGTGCACGCATTATGTGGATGCGTGGGCGGATTTTTCAAGACCCGTTACGTTGGAGGAGGAACAATCGTTCGTCGGAAAATTTACAGATGAAATGCTTTCGGGGTATTGGACGCAGATCGCATCGTCGCTGCGGCGGATTTTTTATATCGGCAGATAATTAAAAAACCCCGCCCGAGCAGCCTTTTCGGTTGCTCGGGCGGGGTTTTGCCGTAAAATCGGCAATATATAAAAGTTTTAAGCTCGGGGAACGGGTGTGTTCATGCGCTTTTTGAGGATGCGGGGAAACACGCAAAGAAAAACGGCGGAAGAGAGCAGGGCGGAAACGATGTCCGCGGCAGGTTCGGCATAGAAAATAGCCTGTACGCCGAAAAATATCGGCAGGACGAGAGTGCAGACGAGGTAGACTCCGAGTTTCCGCGTCATGGACAGAACGATGGCGTATTGCGGCTGGCCGAGAGCCGTCAGCCCGTCCACGAATGCGTATTGGAAAGCCAGCGGGATCGCGCCGATCATAAAGACGCGGATCCCCCAGACGCTTCTTTGGGAAATGACGGGGGTGTCGGTAAACAGGGAGACAAACGGAGAGGCGGCAATGAGGGAAACGAGAGTCATCAGCACGGTGAAAGCGAGACAAAGGCAAACGATATATTTTTCGGCGCGTCGGATGGCGGTCTCGTTTTTTGCTCCGTAATTATAGCTGATGACGGGTTGCGATCAGCGGGGCGCCGCCCGTACCGATCAGAAAGGCGAAAGAAGAAATCAAAGTGGCGATCGGGGCGCAGACGCCCACCGCAGCCAATGCCGTGTCTCCGATATCGGCAATGTTTCCCACATACATGCGGTCTACGATGGAATATAAGACGTTGATGAATTGTGCGATCATTGCAGGAATGACCAACCGCAGTACCGTAGAAAAGACTTTGTTACTGCCTAAATCGAGGGGTTTCATAGATATCTCTCCGTGGGGACAATGATAGCAATTTGCGGCGCATAAGTCAATAAAAAACGCGCGGAAAAAGCCGCTGCAGGAAAAATTCCTGCAGCGGCTTTTTCAGGCAACAAGTTACAGATAGGTTTTAAGCGTTTGTTCGTAGTTTTGTTCCATATGCAAGAGCTCTCCCGCGATCTGCAGGATCTCTTTGTCGGCGCCCTTGCATTCGTTCATGGAACGGGAAAGGGCCGTGATGCCCATGACCGTTCCCTGTGTCATCATTTCGGCAATATGGGCACGGGAATTGTCTTTGAGAGTGCTCATTTTGATCGAGCTCCACATCATGGCTTTTTTGATCGGCCCGGGTTCTTTGATCTCTATATTGTTTTCGCGCGCATAAAGTGCGGCTTTGCCGGAGATCTTTTCGTACCCGTCGTGCATTTTTTTCAGCTCTTCTTTCAGCGCTTCGTCCTCGGTTTCGGGCAGGATGTCCGAAATGGATTGCAAAGCGTAGTGTGCGTTTCTGTAAATTTCGGCGAGCAATTCGCTTCCCGATTTGATTTCTTCCATTTAAGCCTCCGTCTGCGTTTTTTCGCGATAACAGTTTGTGCATGCGGAAGAAAATTATACAAGAAAATATCGAAGGAGGCGGGTATCGTCAAAAGTGAAAAGGGGCATTGTTTTTCAGAGGGACGACGGGATCGGGAAAATCATGCCCTGTATTTTTTTCGGTATTCGCCGGGCGTCAGGTTTACAAATTTTTTAAAGATCTTGATAAAAGAGCCGACTTCGCCGTAACCGGAGCGGAGAGCGATTTCCTGTACCGAAAGGGAGGATCCTGCCAGCAAGGTCTTGGCTTTTTCTATGCGTTTGGAAATGATGTAGCGGATGGGCGAGATCCCGCTGTATTCTTTGAACAGATGGGACAGGTAATAGCGGGAAATGAACATGGTTTTGCAGACGTCCTCGATGCAGCCGAGCTGATCGAAGTGTTCGTCGATATATTTGCGTGCGGAGAGGTATGAATCGTTTGTCTTGAAGTAGTCGCGGTCGCTGCGCGCCAAGAGGCGCAAAATGAGGTTGACGATGATTTTGACGAGACTGGCGGAAATTTCATCGTAATAGTCGGGCTTATTTTGTGTTTCTCGGATAAGAAGGCAAAAGTATTGCTCAAATTCGCCGCGCAGATCGCCGGTATCGATCACGGGACAGGCACCGGGGGCAAGGATGGAGTTTTTCGGCAGATCCTTGATGTTCAGACAGTCGATGCCGCAAAAATAGAGCGCCAGCTCTTCGCCTTTGGCGGCGGATTCGGAATGCTCGATTCCCGGATTGTAAACGAGCACGTCGCCTGTGTGAACGGGAAATTGACCGTCGGAGGTGAAGAGCGTACCCGTGCCCGATTTGACAAATACGATTTCCAAAAAGGTATGCGAATGTTTTTGCTCCGTCCAGTTCAGTGAATTTTTCAATTCGCCCGCGTAGAGAAGTTTTGCGCGGAAACTTTCGGCGCTGTTTTTGTGAATGGTGTAGTGCTGGCGCACGTCTGAGTTATCTCTGTGCATATTCTTCATGCGGACAGTATAGCACAATCGGAACGGAAAATCCATCGTTTTTTTAAATTCGACTTTTTTGCTGTTAAATTTGAGCAAAAGCGGCCATTGAAAAAGGGCGCGGGGTGTGATATGATAATGATGTAATATCAGGAGGAAAAGATATGCTGAAAGGGATACCGAAAGTATTGTCGCCGGAGCTTATAAAAATTTTGGCGGAGATGGGGCACGGGGACGAGATCGTGATAGCGGACGGGAATTTTCCTTCGGAAAACTACGGAAAACGCGTAGTGCGCGCCGACGGGCACGGAGGGGCAAAGATGTTGGAAGCGGTCTTGACGCTGATGCCTCTGGATACATATGCACCCGAAAATTTTTTATTGATGCAAGTCGTACCGGGGGATACGGTAAAGCCTTT
>CALVMA010000046.1 GCA_944341655.1 uncultured Clostridia bacterium
GTCAACGAGATCATTTATCCGATCATGGCTAACGCACTCAACGGCGCGCATCTTCCCGCGGGAAAATGCGACCGTTGCGATGGGCTTGAATATTTTGACAAAGTGATCGCGATCGATCAATCGCCGATCGGCAGAACGCCGCGCAGCAATCCTGCCACTTATACGGGTGTGTTTACCATGATCCGCGAGCTGTTCGCGGCGACGCCCGACGCGCGGGAACGCGGCTATAAAGCGGGGAGATTTTCTTTCAATGTTTCGGGCGGCAGGTGCGAACATTGTTTCGGCGACGGTATCATCAATATCGAAATGCACTTTTTGCCTGATATTTTTGTACCCTGTGAGGTATGCGGCGGGCATCGTTACAACCGCGAGACGCTGGAAGTCAGGTATAAGGGAAAGAACATCGCCGAAGTGCTGGACATGACGATCGAGGAGGCGTGCGAGTTCTTCAAACCCGTGCAGAGCGTGTATAACAAGCTGAAAACGATCGAGGAAGTGGGGCTGGGTTACATCAAGCTCGGACAAAGCGCGACGACGCTGTCGGGAGGGGAAGCGCAGCGGGTAAAACTTGCAACGGAGCTTTCCAAACGCGCGACGGGCAAGACCTGCTATATTCTCGACGAACCTACGACCGGATTGCACAGTTACGACGTGGACAAGCTGATCAAGATCTTGCAAAGACTGCGCAGTTCGGGCAATACTGTCATCGTGATCGAGCACAATCTCGACGTGATCAAAATTGCGGATTGGATCGTGGATCTCGGCAAAGAAGGGGGCGACGGCGGAGGCGAAGTCGTCGTTACGGGCAGCCCCGAAACGGTCGCCGCGTGCGATGAAAGTTATACGGGGAAATTCCTCAAAAAGATCCTTTGATTTTTTGCGGAATGTCTTTGCCTGTTTTATCTGTTTCGACGCGTTTTCGGCCGCAGCCGCTTTTTGATGCAGGAGGGCGTTTCCATTGTTTTCCGAAGGTTTTCTTTCTTTGTTCGGGCGAAAAAACAAACGATTTTATGGCGGTTTTTTGCCGTTTATTTCCTATAAAAAACGAGAAATGAATAGACCCCGCGGGTAGCCTGCAACAATGACGGCATGGCGCCCGTGGGGTCTATTTTCGCGCTTATAAAGCGTGTTTTTTAAAGTTATCGAAGTACTATGTCAGGCATAATTGCCTAAAAACGGCCAACTTATGCGTTCAGAAGATGTTTTCGATCGACACGGAATACTGTTCGGGAAGCTGTTTGCAGATGGTGACGAGAACTTCGATTTTGGAAACGGCGTCACGGAAGTCCTCTGTTTCGATGCAGCCTGTGGCCTCGCCCAGCCAGTAATCGATGTAAGCGATGTCGCCGTGCGGAATGACGATGTGCAGCAATTTTTTTTGAGCGTCCCACAAGGTTTTCACGGCTTCCGCGTCCGCACGGTTTGCCGTTTGGTTGCGGACTTTTTCCTGCAAAGAATTGACGGCAGCCGAAAATTTTTCGAACTGTGCGTTGACGAAAAAGTTTTCAAACAGCGCTGCGCTGACGAGCAGTGCAAAGGTGATCACGAGAGACAGGATCGTTTTTACCATGCGCTGCCTCCCGGCAAAGGGATGCGGAAAGTTTGGTATTTTTCGCCTTTGCATTGAAGGTAGATTTTGCCCGTGCCGTCCATTGTGAGAACAAAAACTTTGCGGACGGAGCGGATTTGTTTTTCACGCAGAATGTTGTCAAAGAATTTTTCGTCGGTGTTGGTCAGACGCAGATTGTTCTGATCGTACTTGCCGTCGTTGATGATGAGGACGGGGAGAGACTCCTTGTTTTCTTTGGGTTTGTCTTCGCGGGGCATGGCGGTAAACTGGCCGTTGGCCTCGTAGAGGGCATAGACGGCTTCATCGAGGGAAAAGAAGCCCGCCGCCCGCATGGATTCGATGAGGTCGGAAACGTCCAGGTTGTTTTTTTTGAGTTGTGAGATGTCGATCCCGTTTTTGTTAATGACGATGGAGGGGCGGCCTCCCACGAGCGTTTTGAACGGTTGAAAATTCAGATCGATGAGCAAGACGAGCTGATGCAGGAAAAAAATGGTCAGCATCGAAATGATCCCGTAGAGGAGCGGAATGGAAGTGTCCGCCATCGGAATGCAGGCAAGCTCTGCGATCAAAAGCGTGATGACGAGTTCGAACGGCTGCATTTCGCCGATCTGGCGTTTTCCCATCAGCCGCATGACGGCGAGCAGAGCGATAAAGATGATCGCCGTGCGCAAAAAGATCAGTCCCATGCCGATAGTATGCCGCCGTGCCGCAGAATTATGCCGAACGCGCTGCACGGGCGTGATTTTTTTTGCAATGCGGAAAAACCCGATTCATTTGCTTGCCAATGCCAAAGAAAAAGTGTATAATGCAGGTACAAATGCAGAGTAGCTTCAGGCGCGTTAAGTGTTGCGAAACGGGACGTTGTTCGCAAACGAAAGGGATGATCCCTGCGGTGCCGGAGCGCGTCCGTTGCAAGGATAGCCGCCTTTTTTGGCGCACTGTTTTTCATCGGACCTCTCAAAAAACGGGAGGTTTTTTCTATGTTTACGAAGGTTTTCAAGTCTATGTCGCTGGCGAAGCAAATTTCTTTTCTTGCGATATTTGTGGCGCTCAGCGTTGCGGTGAATTCGGTGATCGAAGTGGATGTCGGCCCGACGAACAAAATCACGTTTACGTATTTTGTTTGTTTTTTTGCGGGTTTTTTGCTTGGCCCGCTGCCGGGATTTATTGTAGGTTTATTGGGCGATCTGATCGGTTTTCTGATCAGGCCGTCGGGCGTGTATTGGTTTTTCGGGCTGACGATCGGGCTGTTCGGGTTTCTTTCGGGCCTGATCATGAACGGGATCCGCAAAGAGGGAACGGGCTGGCTTTACGGCAAAGCGGCGATCGCGTTTGCGGTATGTTTTTTGGCGATCACTTGCGTGATCAATTCGATCGTAAACTATTATTACGCTTACCTGTTTTACTGGGACGGCGTATTCAAGAAGGCATTCTGGGTTTATTTTGCGGGCAGGATCGGATTTCAGGGCATTGTGTATGCGGTCAACGTCGTTCTTTGTTTTATAGCTTTGCCGTTCAGCGTGCGTCTGAAAGCGTTCCGCGATTTATCGTGAGAAGCGCGGGGAAGCGTTCTTACGGACGGGCGCGCGGCTTTTATCCTTTTTTCCGTCTTTATTTATAAACAAGCGGATCCAGTTTGGTTGTGCGAGTCCCAGTGCAAGCAGCAAGAGTCCTTCGGCGGCGAGCAAAACGGCGCCGCACAGGATGGTGGCGGGAAGGAGCGGCAGAACGGAGCCGAGGACGTTTCTCAACATAATGCCGAAAACGGCCGCCGGTACGATTGCGGCTGTCGAGCAGAGGGTGTGCTTTAAAAAGCGCACTCTCTCTTTGCATTTTTTACGGATGAGCCGCAGGTTCAGGAGCATGGAAAGGACGGCGCTGGCAGCCATGCCGATGAGCAGGGCGTAGATGCCGACGAGGTGGGGCAGGAACCAGACGCAGAGCAGAGTCGCGGCGGCGCCGATGAAAAAATACAGGCAGGTTTGTTTTTCGCAGCCGATGGAATTGAGGACGCTGGTCGAGATCATGCCGAGGCTCATGGGCATGATCATGAGGCAGCTGTTGCGGATGATGTTTCCGCCGTGTTCGCTGGAAAAGAGCAAGACGCCGATATCTTTTCCGATCGCGAGCAAGACGGGAATGAGCAGGCAAGCGATCAGAACGGTGACTTTGAGGGCACGTTCGATGTTCTGGCTCATTTTTTTGTGGTCGTTGCGGTAAAAGTTTTCGGCGAGTTCGGGCACGAGCACGAGGGCGAGGGAGCCGATGAGCGTAGCGGGGATAGTCAGGATGGGCATACACATTCCCATGGCGGTACCGATCTCGCTCATGGCTTGGCTGTTGGAAGATCCTGCGGCAACGAGGCGGACGGGCAAGAGCAGGGAAATAACGGAGTTGATCAAAGAGTTGGAAGTGCGCATGCCGGTGATCGGCAGGGCGGAAGAGAGCAAAGGTTTGAATTGCCGTTTGGGATTTTTCAGTTTTCCGCCGCGAAGGAAATGCCATAATCCCGAAAGGGAAAAAGACACGAGATAGGAAAGAACGATCGCAACGGCGGCGCGTCTCGCGCCGTCCAGGACGTCGGTCATGGCGCTTACGAGCGCGACGCCTGCGACGATCATGACGAGTTCTTCGATCAGGTCAATGATGCAGTAAGGCAAGAATTGTTTGTTTCCCCAAAGTGCGCCGCGGATGACGGAATAGACGGAATTGAATACGAGGCTGGGCAAGAGGATGAGCAGAACGGCCATGCAGCGGGGATCGGAAAACAGGAAATCGAAAAATTCATGTCCGAAGAAGAGGACGGAAAAGACGGGTACGGAAAAGCAGAGCGCGCAGACGAGCGCCGCGGAAACGACGGATTGCTGGGCGCAAAGATTGTTTTTGGCGCGGTATTTTGTGATGAGTCTGGAAACGGTCAGCGGGATACCGGAGGCCGCGGCGGTCGCGAGCACGGCAAAGACGGACAGGGCGATCTGATAGATACCCATGCCTTCGGAGCCGAGTGTGCGGGATAAGATGATCCGGTAAATAAAACCAAAGGTTTTTTCGGCGACGGAAAAGACCGTAACGTAAGCTGCTGTCCTGTAAATGTTTTGCCTGCTCAAAAAAGGTCACCTCATGGAAAATGATTTGCACGTTTTGTCGGAAATTGTCATAATATTTATATAGCGGCGCGCCCGCGAATATTCGCGGGCGCGCCGCCTGTCCGTTTTCTTTTTGCCGTCCGCGGATGCGGGCGGCTTGATTTTTTTTAATTTAAAGAAAAGAAGTCATAAATGGGCGGACGCGGCATATTATAATTACTACGCAATTTGGAGGAAGACAGCATGTGCCGATTGACGCCGTGCGAAAAAAATCCGTTCGGACTGTACGAGATCAGGGAAGGCGACACCGCGGCGTCCGTCAGTGCGGAATACGGGGTATTGCCGCAGGATATCGCTTCGGCAAACGGATTTAAAGATTTTCCGTCGGTCGGGAATCTGATCGTGATACCGGAAAAGGCCGGGGAGATCTATACGGTGCAGGCGGGGGAAACGCTGACGTCGTTGTGCGGGAAATTCGGGATGTCCGAAACGGAATTCTGCCGTCTGAACAACTGTGCATATGTATATCCGACACAGCGGGTGTATATAAAGCGAGGAAAAGGCGGCTGAGGCATGTATCGGGAGATGTAACAGACGTGCGGGCGGATTCATATACTGAAATATAGGAAACGCGCGCCTCGGAGAGGACGGACGCGCGGCGTCTATTCTGAATTTCTACAAATCGGAGGTCAAATATGTCGTTTTTTTCCAATTTTCAGACGGATAAATGCCCGGGCCCGATCAACGGCAATCCGCTCAACGGCCTGAGCGAAAAAGTCTGCATACAGGCACAGCGTGTGTTTGATGCCTGCATCAAGCAAGGCCAGAGCGACGGAGTCGTTTTGAATATAACCGATCCCGTACCGTCCAATCCTACATATCCCCTCACGTTCATAAGCGCGCGCAGCACGACGTCGGCGGGGCAGGTATCGGCGTTTCAGGTAGACCGTTTGCCCGACAAAGCGGGATGTGCCCGCGTTCAGGCGACGATCAACATACCTGTGGAAGTTGTCTACACGGATGCGAACGGAACGGAAGGAAAGGCGAATGCCGTCGTGACGGTAAACGAAGACGTCATTTTGTTTGTGCCGCAGCCCTCGATCATGCCTTACGAAGTGCAATGTGTGGTGAGTGCGGTATCGCCGGAAGGGACGTTCAACACGCAGAACAACACGTTCGTGGTCGATCTTTGCACGACGGTGATACTGAAGATCGTTATCAATGTCGATCTGTTGGTGCCGTCGTACGGGTATTGTGTCATTCCGCCTGCGCAGGAATACACGCAGGAAGTATGTGCGGGCTTTTTTGAATTGCCGCTTTATCCGCAGGGGAACACGAATTGCGGTTGCGGATGCAATAGCTGCAACAAGTGACCGCTTTCGGGACCGAAAAAGCCGGTATGCTTGCATATCGGCTTTTTTCATGATTGAAAGAAACGAATGAGCGGGAAATTCAGGGTAAGAAAGGGAGAGGAGGATCTTTTATGGAAAACAGGAAAAAGGAGGAAGGGGCGCGGTGTCTTGTTTGCAATGCTCCGACGGAGAGAGGGCGGAAGCTGTGCGATTGTTGTCGGGAAAGTTTTGCGCTGTGCGACCTGGAAAACTACATTGCGCGCAAGGCGGCGCGTAAAATTTACGGTGCAGGCGGTGCAAACGCTTTCAAATAATAAAAAATTGTGGTACAATTTCATCGAGAAAGCGCGAGGAAGTATTTGAATGAAAATTTTTGCGGTCAGCGATCTGCATATGCCGGGGAACCAGGAAAAACCCATGGATATATTCGGCGGAAATTGGAGCGGCCATTTTGAAAAGATACGGGCGGATTGGCTGAGCAAAGTGAGCGGGGAAGACGCGGTATTGCTGGCGGGAGATTTCTGCTGGGCAATGACGTTGGACGATGCGCTCGGCGATCTGGAAAAGCTGAAAGATCTGCCGGGAAAAAAGGTCTTTATCCGAGGGAATCACGATTATTGGTGGTCGGGGATAACGGCGTTGCGGCGCCGTGCGCCCGACGATACCTTCGTGTTCTTGCAAAACGACAGCGTGCGGCTGGGAAATTGGGTGGTATGCGGATCGCGCGGCTGGGCTTGTCCTGGCAGTGCGGATTTTACTCCCGCGGACGAAAAGATATACAAGCGGGAAGGCGAGCGTTTTCGCCTGGCGCTTCAAAGCGCGGCAAAAGAGCGAAGGGAGGGGGACAAGCTCCTTTGCATGATCCATTATCCTCCGTTCAATGCAAAAAAGGAAGAGTCTGTTTTCACGAAAATGTTTGAAGACAGCGGGGCGTCCGTGGTGGTCTACGGGCACTTGCACCAGAATGCGGGAAGTTATCCGCTCGCGTATGAGCGGGGCGGTATCGAGTATCGGCTGACATCCTGCGATCTGTTGGGATTTCGGTTGGCGCAGATCGTATAAAGCGTGCGGAGGAGACGGTATGACCGTCTCCTCCGCACATTTTTACTGTGCAAAAAATGCCGCGGGCGGCAAATATGTTTGCCGCCCGCGGCATTCGGTAAGAAAAACAAAAGCTGACCGTCGGTTTTGCGGGCGCGGTACTATATTATATAAGATAAGGGTATGTGTTATGGAAGAAGGGAGAGTTTGCTATATAAAAGCCGAAAAAAGACAAAAACATGCGGGAGGAACAAAAAAGACGAAAGGAGTAAATCCTTTCGTCTTTTTTGGTCGAGGTGACGGGACTTGAACCCACGACCTCTTGGTCCCTAACCAAGCGCGCTACCAAACTGCGCTACACCTCGGAAAAACAGCATAATCTATTATACATGATTTTAAAAAAAAGTAAAATGATTTTTACATGATTTTCAAAAATTTTATTTTAAACGAAGAAAAAGGCAGGAAAAGGAGAGAGGGGGAAAGAAGCGGAGGACAAATTTCGGCGAAGTGTTGACAGTCTGTTGCAAATATGTTATCCTAAATACAGATTAACGTTCATATACAGGCGGACGGAAGGAATGGAAGAGAACAAAAAGAAAGTAACTCTGAAAGACATAGCGGCGCGCACGGGATTATCGGTCAACACGGTATCGCGCGTATTGAACAAGAAGCCGTACTACACGAAAGAAGTGGAAGAGAGGGTCACGACTGCGTGCAGGGAACTGGGATACATCGTAGACATGAACGCATCGGGGTTGCGCAGCGGATCGACGCACACGATAGCGATCTTGTTCGACGATCTGATCAATCCGTTTTATTCGTACACGACGGACATCATATCCAAGCGGTTTGAAGAGTGCGGGTACAATTCCATTATTTTTTCCAACAACGGGAGATCTCCGTATGTGGATTACGATATGATCCGCAGGGTCGTTGCGCGCAAGCCGGACGGGATTTTGTCGTTTTTGGAGCCTGCGGAAGACATGGTGGATTTTATCAAGCAGACGGGGATACCTTTTGTGATATTCGGGCGAGACGGAAGCCCTTACGGCATGCACGGAGTGGATGCGGACGAAGTGTACGGCGGCGGTCTGGCGGCGGAGCATCTTTTGGATTGCGGGTATAAAAACCTTGCATATATAGGGAGTTGGCATGACGTCAAGGTATGTCTGGACAGGCAAAAGGGATTTGAAGAGGCGATTGCCGCGCGGGGAGCGGCGGTCGATCCCTCGCACATTGTCTATATAAGGGAAAAAGATTTCGGTTCGATCATAGACACTTTGGTGAACGACGGTGTCGACGGGATTTTCTGTTTTAACGACGTCATAGCTTTTATTGTGATCGAGGCGATGGAGCAGCGGGGGAAAAGGCTGGGAGAAGATTACGGCGTGGTCGGGTACGACAACATTCAATTCATGATGCGGATGCCGCGCCTTTTGACGACGGTGGATGTCGGTTGCGGAGATTTTGCAAAAGCGGGAGCGGATATGATGCTGCACCTGCTTTCGGGGGAGGAAGGGGAGCTCCCTTCGTTCCGTTCCGCGCATCGCTCGGTTTTGGTGAAGGGCAAATCCACGAAACAGTAAAAAAAGAACGGTTGCGTAAGGCGTGTTTGCCTTTCGCAACCGTTTTCCGCATGGGAAACAGGGGCTGATTTTTGCAAAAAGAAATTGCAAAAATCAGTTTTTGTTATCAAGAAAAAACCACCGGCTATGCCGGTGGATAAAAGGAAAACGACACAGGCTTTAGCAGCAGAAAGAAGCAGGTATACAAAAAAACTCCTTTGTGCTAAACTGAATGTAAGGCTCGCAACCG
>CALVMA010000047.1 GCA_944341655.1 uncultured Clostridia bacterium
AAAATATTAAAAGCGCGGCAGTCCGCAATCGGTATTGCGGACGGCAGCGCTTTCGGACTCCGATAAAAAAAGACTCCAGTAAGATATGCAGGAGGCTTTCATCCGTCAGACATCGCCCCATCCGTGAAAATAAAAAAACGGCGTAAAAAATACGCCGTCTTTTCTCATTTCCGTTGCGGTATAAACCGCAAATCACGGTTTACTTCTTCTCTTCGGTACTGACAACTTCTCTGCCGTCATAGTATCCGCATTTTTTGCAAACCGCATGGGGCTGCTTCAATTCATGGCAATGAGGGCACTCGACAAGCGTCGGAGCCGCTGCCTTGAAGTTCGCATACCTCGTATTCGTTCTCTGTGTGGATTGTTTCGACTTGGGGACCGCCATCTCTTAACACCTCTTTTCTATGTTTTCCGTTCAAATTTCTGCTTTGACTGTAAAATTATACCCTATTCCCATGCCTTTGTCAACTCATTTTCCCTGCTTTTTACACGAAAGGAAAATTTTCAGCCCTGCAGCAATTCTTTCGTTTCGCGCGCGATCACGAGCTCTTCGTTCGTCGGGATCACCAAAACTTTTACCTTGGAATCCGCCGCGGAAATCTCGTGGATCGTTCCGTCGTTCTTCTTCGCGTTGCGCTCTTTATCCAGTTTGATCCCGAAATATTCCATATCCGAACAGATCGCTTCCCTGACCTGACAAGTGTTTTCACCGATCCCCGCCGTAAACACGAGGCAATCGATCCCGCCCATCGCCGCGACATAGGAACCTATGTACTTCTTGACGTCGTACGAAAATACGTCCAGCGCAAGTTTGGCACGCTCGTTGCCTTCGTCCGCCGCCTTCGTAAGATCACGGAAATCGCTAGATACGCCGCTGATGCCCGCAACCCCGCACTCTTTGTTCAGATAATTGATGCAGTCCAGGATCGTGTAATGCTTCTTCGCCGCAAGGTATTCCAAAACGGCCGGATCGATATCCCCCGAACGCGTTCCCATCGGTACCCCCGCCAGCGGCGTAAAGCCCATGCTCGTATCGATGCACTTGCCTCCTTTGACCGCACTGATCGACGAACCGCCGCCCAGATGACAGGTCACGATCTTCGTATCCTCCGCCTTCTTTCCCAAATAACGGATCGCTTCCTGCGATACGTATTTATGGCTCGTACCGTGGAAACCGTATTTGCGTACTTTGTATTCCTTGTAATCGTTGTAGTCGATCGCATACATGTATGCGTATGCAGGCATCGTGGAATGGAACGCCGTGTCGAACACGAACGCCATCGGCTTTCCGGGCATCGCTTCTTTGCATGCCTCGATACCGAGTATGTTCGCAGGCATGTGCAGCGGCGCCAGCTCCGCGTTCTTGCGGCACTTTTCCATGACTTCGTCCGTCATCAGCACCGAGCAGTTGAAATCTTCCGCACTGTGCACCACGCGGTGCCCCACCGCATCGATCTCGTCCATGCTCTTGATCGCACCGTATTCGGGATTGACCAGCGCATCCAACACGAGCTGGATCGCCACTTTATGATTGGGCATGTCCTTTTCTATGACCGTTTCGCCCTTTGCCGTCTTATGCTTCAGATTGGATCCGCGGATCCCGATACGCTCGCAGCCGCCCTTGGCGATCACTGTCTCCGTATCCATATCGATCAGCTGGTATTTCAGCGATGAGCTCCCCGCGTTTACCACCAAAATTTTCATTTCCTTTATCTCCTTACCGTTATTGAAGCTGCGTCTGCAACGCCGTGATCGCAACCGCCGCAACGATGTCTTCCGCCTTGCAGCCCCTCGACAGATCGTTGATCGGTTTGGCAAAACCCTGGCAAAGCGGGCCTACCGCCATAAATCCCCCTAAACGCTCCGTAAGCTTGTACCCGATGTTGCCCGCATCCAGGTCGGGGAAGATCAATACGTTCGCATGCCCCGCCACCGTCGAGCCGGGAGCTTTGGATTTCGCCACCGACGGCACGATCGCCGCGTCCAGCTGCAACTCCCCGTCGATCGCAAGATCGGGATTCTTTTGCTTCGCGATCGCCAGCGCCGCCGTCACTTTCTCCACGTCCGCATGTTTCGCGCTCCCTTTCGTCGAGAAGGAAAGCATCGCCACACGAGGCTCCATCCCCGCGATCTGCTTCGCCGTCTTCGCCGAAATCAATGCGATCTCCGCAAGCTGCTCGCTCGTCGGATTCTCGTTCAGACCGCTGTCCGAATAAATGAACGCGCCGTCTTCACAATACGGATTGCCCTGCTCGGGCGCGATCATCAGAAAATAACTGGATACCAGCGGCACGCCCGGCGCCGCTTTCACGATCTGAAGCCCGGGCCGCAACGTGTTCGCCGTAGAATGGCACGCACCCGAAACAAGCCCGTCCACATCGCCCGCTTTCAGCATCAAAACCCCGAAATATGTATTATCATAGGAGAGCTTTTCCGCCTCCTCTTCCGTCATCCCCTTCGCCTTGCGCAGGGAATACAAAAGCGCCGCGTATTCCGCTCGCTTTTCGCTCTTCGCGGGATTTACGATATCCACTCCCGTCAGGTCAACGTCCGGATTCGCCTTGCGGATCTCTTCCGCATCGCCCAGCAGCGTGATCTTCGCGATCCCCTCTTTCACCGCCGATGCCGCCGCCTTCACCACGCGGCTGTCCTCACCTTCGCACAATACGATGCGCTTGTTCAGCGCCGACGCCCTTTTCTTGATCGCGGAAAGGAACGCGTTTTCCTTGCCGTTCGCTCCTGTCACACATTCTGCCATACGATTTTCTTAACCTCTATCGCTTTATTTTTTTCCGCTTTTGGTGTATAATGAAGAGGAAGCGGGCCCTTGTCCCGCTCTCCCCGCACGCCATACGGTTCTTTCCGTTCCATTATATAACATCTGCGCAAAAAAGTAAAGGTTTTAAAGAATAAAATGAAAATTTGCGGTATCATTTGCGAATACAATCCCTTTCATAACGGGCACGCCTACCTGCTCGATCAGGCGAAAAAATACAGCGGCTGCGACGCCGCCGTCTGCATCATGAGCGGCAATTTCACCCAGCGCGGCGAAAT
>CALVMA010000048.1 GCA_944341655.1 uncultured Clostridia bacterium
TGAAAGAAATTCCTACATTGCAAAAATATAGACGAAAATTCAGTGTTTTACAGAGAAAATCGCCATTTTTGCAAAAGAAAAGACCTTGAAACTGAACAACTATGGTTCATATTTCAAGGTCTATTCATTTTGTACAGACTCGAACTTTTCAATTCTGCCCCTGACAATACTTGCGGCTTTCGCAAAAATTTCATGCATTCTCAAAAGATCATTCTTTGGAACAATTCATATGGATAAGAACAATCTTCAAATTGAAAACGAACCACTTAAAAATGATACGAAAATGGAGAATCGGATGGCATGATTAGCGGAATCACATCCTCAAATTCAATTTGTTTAAATTGCTCTAAAAACCGTTCTTTAGCTTCTTCAGGCAGGATGTAATAAGGCTCCGTATCTTATAATACTACAAAAGGCTGAATAAATCAACCCCGATATTGTAATTCAACCCTTTACTGCGCCAAGCTGTATGCCGTCGATCAACTGCTTTTGAAAAACAAAGAACACGATCGCACAAGGCAACATCATATAGAGTCCCACCGCCATTTGCACGTTCGCATACGAATCCACGGACGAAGCGCCCGAAAAACGATTGTAAACGCCCAACGCAAGTGTTTCCACTCTGTCATCGCGCAAATAAAGCAACGGCCCCATAAAATCGTTCCAGTTGCCCATAAAGGTCTGCACCATGATAAGCACCACGACGGGCATACACATAGGCAGCACGATGCGGTAAAAAATCATAAACAAATTTGCCCCGTCGATTTTTGCCGCCTCATCCATCTCACGGGGAATGCCGCGCATAAACTGACGGATCAGGAAAATATTGACCGCCCCGCCTCCGAAAAAAGCTGTGACGGTGAACGGAAAAAGCGTATTGATCCAACCGATTTTGACGTATGTAACATACAGAGGGATCTGTGTACAGATTCCCGGCAACATCATCGTGCTCAAAACCAGCGCGAATACCGTTTCCCGAAAACGAAAGCGCACCTTGGAAAATCCGAAAGCGCACAACGCCGCCGTAAAGGGCACGCCGATTACCTGGCACACCTCTATGATCAGCGTATTGGACAGATTGCTCAGCAACTGTATATCCCAGGCACGTACAAAATTTTGCAGATAGATCTCATTGGGGAAAATATAGACGGGATTGCGATGCAAAACATCCGGATTTGTCATCACGCTTCGGGTGATCATCACAAAAAACGGGAAGAGAAAAAAAACGGAAAACAGAACAAGGAAAAAATATTTGATCACCGAACGAACGATCCGCAAAATCCGCCTGCGGCGGCTTCTATTTCCGATACAGCCGAGTTGTTGTATGCGTTCCATTATTCTCCTCCGTAATACACCCACTTGCTCGTCTTAAACATAATGAAGGTGAGGACGCCGATGATGAAAAACAGGATCCAAGACAGTGCCGAAGCATACCCCATAGCAAACCTGCTGGAAAATGCCTGATTATAAATATTCATTACATAAAAGAGCAGTGAATTATCCACGCCGCCGCCTCCGCCCGTCAGCACATAAACGCCCCCGAATGTCTGCAGTGCGCCGATCACGCCAGTGATAAGATTATAAAATATAACGGGCGAACACATGGGAATGGTGATACAGAAAAGTTTGACAAAAACATTTGCGCCCTCGATGTCCGCCGCCTCATACAGATCGGGGGAAATATTTTTCAGCGCAGCGATCCAGAGGATCATGCCCCCGCCCAAACCGAACAAACCCGTAAAGATAAGCGTCGGCATAGCGGTCGTCTTATCCATAAAAAACTTGCTTGTCGGCAGGCCGACCGCCTCCAGCAACGCATTCATGATGCCACCGTTCGGCTGCATAATGTCGCGCCACAAAAGGCCGCTGACAACGCCCGGAATGATCACGGGCAAATAATAGAGAAGACGGAAAAAGCGCATCCCCCTCGCTTTCTGGTTGAGCATAAGTGCCAGCGCAAAAGAAAGCACCATGTTCAGCGGGATAGACACGAGGCTGTACACGAATGTGACTTCCAAGGATTTGGAAAATTCCGGCCACCCGTCCGTAAAAGGTTTAATATAATTCTGAAAGCCGAAATTTTCGGGCGGTTTGACGATGTTATAGTCAAAAAAACTATACACGAGGGAAGAACACATCGGATAGAGGGTAAAAAACAGAATCCCCAGCACCGTGGGCATGATAAACAACCAGCCGGCATAATTGTTTGCGATCGCCTTATTTATTTTTTGGATTGCGGGCGGCTTTTTGATGCTGCCCGCTTTCACGCTTTTCTTCGCTGTTTCAGTCTTTTCGGTCATATTCAACCTCTGGAGATCAGATCCTGAATGTCTTCGTGTTTGGACACAATAAAATCGTGAAGAGTGGTATATCCGTCGTACCCTTCTCCCGTAATCCACTGCTCTGCGCCCTGCACCAACTGAATATAGCGGGTATCAATGTCCGAATACAGGCTTGCATCCGCATAGCAATAGTAGTTCAGGAACAAATCCTCCGTACCGCTGTACACGAACGCCTCTTGGTTCATGCCGGCATTGGGCTGGTCGCGCCAACTCGAATCATCTTTGAGAGATTGCAAGACAGGTACGCCGTTGCCCGTTTCGCAGAAGGCTTTTTGACCCTCTTCGCTTATGATGAATTTCAAAAACTCCCAGGCTTCGTCCTTATGCGAAGAGTTGGCATTGATACCATAGCCGGAACATCCTACGCCTACCACGTTTTCGACAGGCATCGTGGGAAAAGCCACAAAATCATAATTCTGAATTTGCGCCGCGCGGATCTCCGAAACGGCGGGACGGGTCATAAACCGCATAGCCGCCTGCTGCGCCTCAAACAGTCCCGTTTCCCCCATGACGTCGCTCGCCACACAGTAATTTTCGACCAGTTCGGCGATCTGCCACAAGCCCGCTTCAACGGCCTCCGTACTGCCGTTCTGCACTAATACGGACTGTCCGTTTTCATCCATATATTCGCCGCCGAAGCCACGAACAATGGTATACGCCACCGGCGTCCAAGACAAGTACCCGTCCATAGGATAGAAGGACGAATCGAGGAAGCCTTTGCCTTCGTCCATCGCCTCGCGCAGAGCATAGCAGGTGTCCACAAAATCCTGCCACGTCCAGTCATTTTCGGGATAATCAAGTCCTGCCGCATCAAACATATCCTTATTGTAGGCTATGACCAGTTTGTTGTAATCACGAGGAACAAAGTACATCTCTTCGGAATCAGGGCTGAGTTTTGTCGTTTCGATCAGCGCAGGGTAAATATCTTCCAAAAGAGCCTGTTCCTCTTCAAAATAACTGTTGAGCGGCTCAAACAGCCCCACATCGCTGAGCGGCGCATGCTTATCCCCTGCCGTCCATACGATATCCGCAAGAGTATTGGAACTCCAGTCGGTCAAAACGGGCGAATAGTAAGCCGCGTCGATATATTGCGCCTTGACGTCGATGGTAGGCTGCGCCGCCTTAAATGCGGCGATAAATTTGGAGATCGTCTCTTTCTCGCTTGCATCGTTGAGAACTGCGACGGTAATAAGTACGTCGCGCCCCTCTTCGGGCTTATCTTCGGGCCGGCAGGCCGCAACCGCAAAGAAGGTCATCAAACATGCCGCCGATAATAAAAAGGAAATAAGTTTTTTCATCTTTACACTCCTTTTCAGCGTACGACTACGTATCCGTCCGCAAACGGCATGGTCACATACAGGTATCCGTCCTTTTCGGTATAGTCGGTGACCGTCTTTCCGTTTACGACAACGCTGAAGCTGTTTTCAGGTTTTTTCAGTTTGACCGTGAGCGTCATGCCCGCTTTTGCATTGCGCACTTCCCAAAGCTCAGCAGAAGTATCCGTGATGCGCAGATCATATTTCGCACCGTTGAACATCAGGTTTTCGATCTCCCAGTACTCCTGCGCTTGAGGAAGTACCGGCGCGACATTCAAAGATCCGACCGCATCGCTGCTCAACCCGAAAAACCCGTAAGGGATAGCCGCATAAAGTATGGCGTTTTCCAAAAACTCCGCATCAAGTCCGAGACCGCCCGCCGTGTTGTCTCCCTGCAACGTCTGCGAGTCGTCGCCCAGATTATCATAATACTCGCGGTAGAAACGGGTGCCTTCGCCGCCTGCCGCCTGCACGTCTTTATACCAGGCGCGGATCTCTTCAAAGCGCTCCCATGCGTTTTCTACGCCCAGAACTTTTATGCGGGAAAGCAGATCATAGAAGGAAGTATACAGCACCGCTCCCCCGTCCTGCACCTGATTGCCGAACGGAACGGTGGCTGCGTTCCAACCCCAGAAATACTGTTTGTCGTTGCGCAGGGTAGACGTTCTCGGCGCAAAGCGGAATTTATAAATGTCCTCGCCCTGCGACGTATCGCCCGAAACGATGCGCGTTCCGTCGATCCAGGACATGATGGACTGTTCCTGTTCCGGCGTGGGAATACCCGCTACAATAGCTTCCTGATTGAAAATGACGTATCCGTAGTCGACGGGATTTTCGTGATTGGGATCGTCCAGATTGTACCCCATATGGAAACGCCCGGTCTCTTCGTTCCAGAAATATTCCTGGATCGCTTTTCTCGTCTCTTCCGCGAGGGCATTCAGCGTGTCGCTGGTTTCGGAATATGTTTCCGTCGTGCCGTCGTTTGCGCCCGTATATACGATCGCATCTCCCACATCGAT
>CALVMA010000049.1 GCA_944341655.1 uncultured Clostridia bacterium
TTTGCAATGCTGGGAGCAATAGACAGCTTTTTCACTCGATGTAAATATTTATCTATTCGTTTTGAATTTGTCTTGGCGCACATTGAATTGAAAATTTCGTAACGTCTACAACAGGGTGTTGCAAAAAGAGTGATCGTGAGAAAAAGGACGATCAGTTAAAGCAACGTATTGTAAAGCACTTTGTAGTTTTATGAAAATGCTATATCGGTTTCATAAAAGACCTATACCCTGCGGGGGAAGCCAATTATAGCGTTGTACGATCGTGTCATTTCATTGTGGGGATCGTAAATTTTATCATTGTCGATGCGTACATAACACCGAATAATTATTTGCGTATCAGCAATCTGTAAAAAAATTAATGCCGACTGCAAAGCGCAACATTTCATAAAAATAATTGACGAAAAAATTTTTGATAAAATTTTAAAAAGGGGTATTGACAATATATAGTTTACATGTTATAATAATGTTGACAATAAAAATAAAAATGTAGTCAATATTTTTTAAAAAGGCAGGCACGGAAAAAATGACAAAACGAGTAAAGAGAGAAGATGTCGCTAAATTGGCAGGCGTATCGGCGGCAACTGTTTCCTATGTGCTAAACGGTTCGCGGCGGGTATCTCCCGAAATCGAAAAAAACGTATGGGAAGCGGCCTCTTCGCTGGGGTATGCGAATCAAAGCGAACAAGCGCGCGAATGTGGAGAGAGGGTTCCGCAGCCAAACACGATTTATTATCTGACGGAAGATCTTTTCAACGTGTATCAATTGGAAGCAATCGACGGATTTCGGCGTGCTGCGCTGGAAAAAGATTATTTTGTGCATATTTTTGACACGCGTGACGACTCGAAGAAGTATATGGAGCATATTTTGAGGTGTCCTCCGGAAGGGGTATACGTACTGACGGCTCCCAATTCTTTTACGGATGAAGATCTGGCCAAATTGCGGGATGTAGGAGTGCGGATCCTTGCTGATTTTGCGAGAAATACATACATACCCGGAGTTTCGTACGTGATGTCCGATATGTTTAACGGATTCGAGCAGGCGGTGCGTTATCTTTATGAAAACGGGCATACGCAGATCGGGTACGTCAGTGCTTTTGACGAAACTTGTTATTATGATTTTCGTCTGACAGCGTTTAAGACGGCGATGCGCAAGGTGATCGGCAATCATCTTCCGGCGGTGGAGTATGGAAGCATCCTGTGTTATCAGACGACGGAGGAGAGCGGACGGGAGATTATGCGGGATATGCTGAAAAATCACCCGGAGGTGACAGCTGTCATTTGCACGAACGATTTAATGGCGATGGGTGCGATCAAAGAGATAAAAAAACACGGGTTGCGCGTTCCGGAGGATATTTCCGTGATCGGCGTGGACGATATTAAGGCGAGTGCGACTTTCAATCCGCCGCTGACGACCATCGCGCAGGACGGCAAATCTTACGGTAACTTTGCATTTGGCGCTCTGTATGAAGATATCAAGACGGGGAAGACGGGAAAATATATTGTTCCGATGAATTTGGTCGTGCGTCAGTCGACGGGGCAGGTAAGGAAGTAATTCGAACAACATGGGGGTCTGCCGCTTGTTTTATGAAACAGGCAACGATACAATGGCAGGTATCCTATGGAAAATATCAGGAGGGATTTTATGAGAGCAAAACTTGTGACAATACTTGCCGTATTGTTACTGGCCGCAATGTGCTTCGGTTTTGGCGTAGCGTTTGCGGCTGAGGGAGAGAGTGTGCGGAAGAGTGAAGTAGGTATTTCGTCTGTTTCGCATAAGGAAGGCGCTACGGAAGTGGAAATCACCATATTGTTCGACGGTCTTCTATACAATGGGAGAGCGGTACATATGGCGCGCGAGAACGAGGCAACGGTCATTGCCGTCAATGGTGGCGGCGAAGCGGGTGCGGCAGTGCTGGACAGCATTAAAGAATGCGGTCTGCGCGATTCCGTGCAAAACAAACTGTTTATCAACGAAAAGTCCGTTGCCGAAATGATCGCGGCAAACAAGGCGGGGACCGAAGCCGGCGGAGATTATGACGGCAAGATGGACGTTCATATCGAAGTCAGCGGTGAAGTGACTAAAATGCGTATCGTCATCAATAAGACGGCGCCCGCGGCGATCGATATGAGTAAAAGCGTTACGCTCACGATCGGTGCAGGGTTCTGCGGAGACGTAGGGCAAGTGTCCCAAGAGATCGGATATACCTACAATCCTCAGCTCGGGCTGTGGGAGGAGAAGGGAAGCGAACTCCCTGAATTGACGGTCATCGGTGCGCGTGTTGAGGAACAGAGCGGTGAAACGCGGATCCGCATTGTCTTTTCCGGGCAGATCAATAAAGAAAAAATGAATAACATTGCGCGTGAAACCGAAGGAACCGTTTCCATTGTAAACGGGCAGGAAAAGCTGGATAACATTAAAGCCAACGGTTTGCGTGATTCTGTGCGTAACAACATTATTATTAACGGGAATACGGTTGCGCAACTGATTTCCGCCAATATCGAAGCAGGTGGCGACGATCCGGACGGTAAGTTTGACGTACATATGATCGACGGTTTTGTACCCGTATCCGTGCTTCGCATTCATATCAAAGACGGGTCTGCCGCTGATGAACTGATCGGCAGCGGGGATATATCCGTCAAGGTGGCGAAAGGCTTTCATAGTGATTACGGCAAAATATCGCAGGACATTGAATTTACATGGACGCGTCAGACGGGGAGCTGGACGATGCCGGCGGCCGAAAAGGGGTTGGCGATCGCTTCCGTTGTGTATACGGATAAACGCCAGGCGGCAGAAAAGGGATACGAGATCAAGATCCTGTTCGATGATCTTTTCAGTTATACGAACATCAACAACATCGCGCGCGATAATGCGGGTACGATCAAGGTTACAAACGGCGGAGGCGAGATATCGGAAGCTGTTTACGATTATGCGGTTGCGGGCGGCCTGCGCGATGCGGTACGCAAGAGCATTTCCGTCAATGGCGCAACGATCGAAGAGTTGGTCGACGCCAATATGGAAGAGGGCGGGAATGATCCGGACGGGGCTTTGGACGTCTATATCCTCAACGAAAACGGAAAAACGGCCATCCGCCTGAATATTAAAAACGAGTATGCGGCGGGGCAGATCGCGGACTTTACGAAGAATGCGACGCTGAAGATCGCGGCGGATGAATACGGCATGGGCAAAATTACGGAAGACGTTATTTATTCTTTTGATCCCGTGCTCGGGATGTTCTTTGACAATGAAGGAACGCTCGCGCCCGTTACGGTGACGGATGTTTCGCATAAGCATAATCTCGGCAACAACGACGATCATGTCGAATTTGTGCTTGTGTTTGACGGGCTGCTCAACAGCGAAAACGCGCTTCATATGGCGCGTGACGAGGAGGCGACCGTCATTGCGGTCAATGGCGGAGGAGACACGGGTGCTGCGGTGCTGGATAACATCAAGGCAAACGGGCTGCGTGCTTCCGTATGGCAGTATCTGCAACTGAACGGCAAGAGCGTCCGCGAAATGATGGACATGAACAAAGCGGAAGGAAAGTCCGGATACGAAGGCGCTGTGGACGTTCATGTGCGCGTCTATCCCGAAAAGAATACGACGGAATTGACTTTGCATGTCAAAGACGCGTTTGCGGCAGGAGTGGATTGGGACAACGATATACTCATCACCGTAAAAGCGGGATTCCGCGGCGAAGGGGTGCAGGTCAAAAACGATGTGACGTTTACATACGATCAGGAGGCGCAAATGTGGTTGGCTCCCGGAGAAGAGCCTCCGGCTTTTGATGCGGTGACGCTGGTCGGTTTGGATGCGCCCGTCATGAAGGATGCCGCCTCCAACAAAAACGTTGAATTTGTTTTGCGATTCAGCGAAGACATCGATAACCGTCAGCATGCCTATATTTCCATGCCTGCCGATTTTGTGGGTTCCTTTGTCGGGTCTTCGGCGGATTACAGCGAAACGGAACTGAAGACGTTTACCAAGTACGGTGTGTTTGACACTATGTCGAAAAACATCTGTCTCAACGGCAAGTCTGTCTATGATATGATCCAGGAAAGTAATTACGAATATTCGCAGTGGCCGAACGTTGCCGTCGTACATTCCGCGCAGGGCGGAACGGGCAACAATACCCTTCGCTTGGTCATCGGCGGTGAGTATACCGAAGACGGACAGATCAAGCCTCGTCCTTTCCAGATCACCGATCTTAACCAAAACTTTGTGATTACGGTCAAAGCCGGCCTGCGTACGCCGCTTGGGCAGGAAGTCAAAGAGGATATCAGCTTCATCTACGATCCTGCCAGCGGAAAATGGTATGAGGGCAGCACCGCGGACGTGATCCCGCAGACGGTAAAGGTTACCTTTATGGACGGAGAAAACGTGCTCAGCACGCAGGAATGCCTGAAAGGCGAAACAGTCGTGGCGGGCATAGCTCGTAAAGAAGGATATACTTTTGAAGGCTGGTACACGGACGCCGAATTCAAGACCGCGTGGGACGATACCGCTCCCGTCAACGAAAACATCGTCGTTTATGCGAAATTCGTTGCCAATCAGGGCGAAGATAAGGACGATGCGGCGGAAAAAGGCGGTTGCAGCGGCATTGCGAACGGCAGTGCGGTTATGGCGGCGGTCGCTCTCGCAGCAGTTGCGGGCGTACTGATGAAGCGCCGCAACGTAGTGAAATAGGAGTAAAACCGATATGAAAAAGATTGTATCCCTTCTGTGTGCGGCAACGCTGGGTGCATGCGCTTTTCTGGGTGCATGCGCCCCGGAAGGGCCCGAAAAGCAGGAAAGTGTTCTCAATGATTATGATTTCGACCAAAACATAAAAGAGGAGGCTGATTTTATCCATTTTTCCAGCACGCAGGCGGATTTTGATGATTTTATCAACGATTATCTGCACAGACATTTGCGCTATGACGAAGAGCGGATCGGCGCTCTTGCGCTCGGCGATTCGGTCATGTTCAACAAAGAGTGGGAATCGCTTGCTCTGATGTGGTTTGATTCGACCGCTTCTTCCGGCAAGATCACGGACGACAGGCATGAGAAGATAAAGAACTGGATCTCCAACGTGAACATCGATAAATTCGGATACGTTTGGGCGATTACGGGCGGCGGTCTGGACGGAACCACGTCTGCCGCGGGCGCATTTTTCCAGCAGGGCTGGCCATTCCCTGCCTATAACACAAACAATAACGGCGGAAAGGGTTACGAATTCAACCGCAACGAGCAGGGATGGACGACCAACGCCGATACCGCAAAGGTGGATGGCGGGCTGTGGCAAACGACGTATCAGGGCACGGGTGAGCTGACTTTTACCTCTCCCGAATCCATGATCCTCACCACGCTCAAATCTCCTTTCCTGGAACTGGACGTGCGCATTTCGGACAAGAGTGCTTTCGGAAAAGAATCCAGCGTTTCCGATATCATCGTTCGCTGGCGGACGAAAGAGGATGATGCTGCCGGTACGGAAGGCTATCCTCATTCGGTCAAACAGAGCGAGTTTGCGACCATTCCCGCAGAAAATATCGGCGCTTCCTTTGCGCAGCATCTGTATTTCCCGATGTATCTTCATGAAAATTGGGGTTGGGACAACGACAATGACATAACGGGCGTACAGATCGCCATCGTCCCCAAGGAAGGGGAAAGCATGAACATCAGCGCGGACGTCAATTACGTGCGTTTCAATTACGATACGCGTCAGTCCAACAATGCGGTCTTGCTTCTGACGGCGGCAAAGAATTATCAGGAATTCACAGGCGATTTGGATACGCTGGAACAGAACCTGACCCGTTACCGCCAGGCGATGCAGTTTATGCTCGGGGCGCTGGGCGGAAAGGAGAATAAACTGATCGACGTAAGTTACTTTGCCGGGCATGACGGCGTTGTGCTCGACGAGCGCGGCAGGGCGACAAACGGCCACGGCATCGGAAACGGATATTGGGATCTGTTGGGCTTCCCCGGTGTAGATTTTTATTCCAACGTCTATTATTACAAAGCGCTCAAAGCGATGGCGTATCTGGAGAGCATTGCCGAGCAAAACGGCATCGATGTGGGAGAGGCGACCGTATATACCGGAGCAAACGACGGCACGACGGAAACATATTCCGAAACCAGCGAAACGCTGAATGCACTCGCGGAAGAGACGAGAAAAGCGATCCAGGAATATTTCTGGAACGAAGAGACCGGCCGTTTTCATATGGGGTACAATCTGGACGATCCCAATCACGAAAATCCCGTCGACTACGGATACGTCATTTTCAATCAGGAAGCTATTGTAGCGGGTATTCCCACGGCGGAGCAGGAACAGTCCATCATGTCTTGGATCGACGGAACGCGCATCGTTTCGGGCGACACGTCGCAGGGCGAGGATATCTATAAATTCCGTTTTGCTCCGAGAACGTCTACCCTGCGCAATGACAAACAGTATTTCTGGGGCTGGAACGCAGCCACCGTGGCGTTTGGCAATCAGGTGCAGGACGGAGGAGCGGTGCTGTACACTTCTTACTATGATTTGCTTTCCCGCATAAAGGTTTTGGGTGTGGAAAACGCGTGGGAACGGTTTGAAGAGATCCGCGCTTGGTATGAGGACGTGCAGGCGGCAGGCGGAGAAGGTACCCGTTTCTACCGCGAGTATTACGATAATCTGGGCGACGATTCGCAGACGTTGCAGGGGGACAATACGGCAGGCGGTCTCGGACTTGATGCGGAATTTTTGGAAAACGCCATACTTTATGCGACGATTCCTTATGGCTTTTTCGGACTAAGCAGCGATGCCGTCGGATCTTTGAATGTTGCGCCGGTACTTCCTCAAGCGCAGGAGTACTGGGAGATCGAAAACCTGATGTTCAACGGGGCGAAATATGATCTGCGCATCACGGATACTTCTGCCGAACTTTGGGAAGTGCGCAATGCAAAAGCGGGCATGACTCTCACGGTCAAGCTGAAAAAACCTGAAAAGAACTTCAGTGTTGTGGTAAACGGCAAGGCAGTCACTGATTATACCGAAAAGGACGGGTATTTGTATGTGACCATGCCGTTTGCGGACGGATACGTTGTCATACGCTGAAAAGGAGTGTAAAGATGAAAAAAGTTGTTTCCCTTTTATTGTCGGCGGCATGTTTGATGACTCTCTTTGCGACTGCAGCTTGCAGGTATGAGGATAAACCTGAAGAGGGACGAGACGTGCTCATCACTGTAGCAGTCCTTAACGATGCGAGCGAGAAAGAGACGATCTCGAAATTTATTGCCGCTTTTAAGGCTGCGCAGCCTACCATCGATGTCAAGGCGGAATACATAGACGCCGCTTATTATTCGCCTGTTCTGACCGACTGGAGCTCCAATACTCTTGCAGACGTTGTGTGGACGGCAGGGGATAAGCATGCGCCGCTCAGCGATGTGGGGTTGTTTGAGCCGCTCAATAATTATTTTGAGGGTGAGCAGGCTCTTTTGGAAGATATTTACCCTGCGCTGATCGAAACGACAAAACTCAGCCCGGATTCCGAAGAGATGTACTTTGTTCCTCGTGATTACAACAAACTGGTCATAGCCTATAATAAGGATATGTTTGATGCGGCGGAACTTGCTTATCCCGAAAATGACTGGACGTGGCAGGATTTTGTGGACACCTGCTATGCCTTGCGTGAGGCGATGGATGAAGGAAAGGGCTTTCTCGATTCATCTTTCTACCCTATGGACGGTTATATGTCCTGGACGCCTGTGGCATACACCATCGTACGCGGTTTTGGCGGCGAATATATGGATGAGAGCGGTCAGTCGGTGCTTGTACAGAACGGGAGCACGGAGGCGGTTGAAGCGGGGTTGGCGCAGATTGCCGAATTGGTAGAAAATTATTGTGTGGCGAGTGACGTCATGGGCGAAACTGGATTGTTTGAGGCACAACAGGCTGCTATGCGGTTTATGACTCGTCCCGCAGTGTCGGAGATCCGCGCAGCGCAAATTCAAAACTATGATTTTGTGGCTTTTCCCACAATGCCTGTCGAAAATGTGGTAGGCGTCGGCTGTTCCGGCTATGGTATCAATGCCAACTCTTCGCATAAGGACGAAGCCTGGGAGTTTTTGAAATTCATCAT
>CALVMA010000050.1 GCA_944341655.1 uncultured Clostridia bacterium
GCGCCCGAAACGATGCCCTGTATCAAAACAAGCGGCAGAAAAGACAGCCGAGGACGGCCGTACGGAGATTGCGCCCGAAACGATGCCCTGTATCAAAACAAGCGGCAGAAAAGACAGCCGAGGACGGCGGCGCAGAAGTTTGCGAGCAGGGCGAGAAGGACAGGCAGCGCGCTCTTTCCCCTGCCGCCCGCGAAATAGACGGCAGAAACATAGAACACCGTTTCCCCCGATGCGTACAGAACGCAGGCGCAGCGCGCGATGTAAGAATCGGCGCCGCAGCGGGCGCACACGTCGGACAAGAGGGCGAGCGAGCCGCTGCCCGAAAAGGGTTTGATCAGAACGAGCGGCGCGATCTCGGCAGGGATCCCGACGGCGGAAAACAGCGGCGAAAGCGCCGCGGAAAGCGCGGCGGAAAGGCCGCTCTTTTCAAAGAGTTCGGCGAGGACAAGCACGGCCGCGATGTAAGGGAACAGCGATTTCAACAGCGGCAGAGCGCTCCCTGCGCCTGCGGCGAAGCTGTCGTAGACGCGGACACGGCGGAAGGAAGCGACGAGAATGATCGCGACAAACAAAACGGGAAAGATCAGAGCGGCGGCTTTCATTTTTTCCACCCGTACACGAGCCGAACGAGCGACGCTCCGATCAAAAGGGCCGCCAGCGAAGCGAGCAAGGCGGGAAAAACCATGTCGTACGGCGAAACCGACCCCGCCTGTACGCGCAGGGAAAGGACGGTCGCAGGCAAAAGCTGCACGCCCGCACAGTTGACGACAAAGAACATGGCGTGGGCATAATCTTCCCCGCGCGCATCCAAGAGACGCATGGCGCGGACGCCCGCACCCGTCGCCGCGCCGCCCATTCCCAAAAAATTTGCCGCCAGGTTGACGGAGATCTGTTCGAGCGCCTGTTTGTCTTTGGTGCGGAACAATCTTGCGGTAACGGGCCGTAAAATGCGCGAAAAACCGCGCAAAATGCCCGCGTCTTCCGCCACCCGCAAAAAGCCCAGCCAGACCGCATAGACGGCGGCGAGCGTGATCCCCAGCCCTACGGCATTCCCGGCGCCTTCCAGCAATGCGGGCAAAAAAGCGGACGCGTCGCGCACGATCAAAAGCACGGACGAGATCGCGAACACACAAACAAATACTACGTTCACGGCACACCTCCCCTGCTAAAATTATGCGGCAAAAGGACAAGATATGCGGCGAAAAACGCATATCTGCGTTTTTCGCCGCGCTTTTTGACCTTACTGACACCGTTTTTGCGAGCAATGCCTTTTTTTCGCGCAAAATGGATTTACTTTGCCGCAAAAATAGAGTATAATATCCGAAAAGACAGCATCGTTTTACGGGAGGGCATTATGGCAGAAAAGAAACCCTATTATATTACGACGGCGATCGCCTATACGTCGGGCAAGCCGCACATCGGGAACACTTACGAGATCATTCTTACGGACGCCATCGCGCGTTTCAAGCGCAGCCAGGGCTATGACGTGCGGTTCCAGACGGGGACGGACGAGCACGGCCAAAAAATCGAGGAGAAAGCAGCCGCCAAAAACGTGACGCCCAAACAGTTTGTGGACGGCGTTGCGGCTCAGATCAAAGACATCTGGGACCTGATGAATATATCGTACGACAAATTCATCCGCACCACCGACGCCGATCACGAAAAGCAAGTCCAGAAAATTTTCAAAAAGCTCTACGAGCAGGGCGACATCTATAAAGGCACCTACGAAGGCATGTACTGCACCCCTTGCGAAGCGTTCTGGACGCCCTCGCAGCTCAAAGACGGCAAATGCCCCGATTGCGGCAGAGAGGTAAAACCCGCCAAAGAGGAGGCGTATTTCTTCCGCATGAGCAAGTATGCGGACAGGCTTCTCCGTTACTACGATGAGCACCCCGAATTCATTACCCCCGTGTCGCGCAAAAACGAAATGGTCAATAACTTTTTGAAGCCCGGTTTGCAGGACCTTTGCGTTTCCCGCACCTCTTTCAAATGGGGCATTCCCGTGGATTTCGACGCAAAGCACGTCGTTTACGTCTGGCTGGACGCGCTCACCAACTACATCACGGGGCTCGGCTACGACGCGGACGGAAACAGCGGCAAACTGTTTGAAAAATATTGGCCTGCGGACGTCCATGTCATCGGCAAGGACATCATACGCTTCCACACCATCTACTGGCCCATCTTCCTGATGGCGCTGGGATTGCCCCTGCCCAAACAGGTTTTCGGGCACCCCTGGCTGCTCATGGACGGAAGCAAGATGAGCAAATCCACGGGCAACGTCATCTATGCGGACGAACTCGTGAAAGTGTTCGGCGTGGACGCCGTACGTTACTTCGTCCTCAACGACATGCCCTTCGACAACGACGGGAACATCACCTGGGAACTCATTACCGACCGCGTGAACGCCGATCTTGCCAACAACCTCGGCAACCTCGTTTCCCGCACCGCCGCGATGTCCCTCAAATACTTTGACGGCGTTCTCGCCGACAAAGGCGCGAAAGAACCCACGGACGACGACCTGCGTCAAAGCGCCGTCGCGCTGGCGGGAAAAGTCGCCGCAAAAATGGACGAATTCAAAATTTCGGACGCGCTCGGCGAAATTTTCTCTTTCCTGCGCCGCTGCAACAAGTACATCGACGAAACCGCGCCCTGGATCCTCGCCAAAGACGAAGCCAAAAAAGACAGGCTTTCGACCGTCCTGTACAATCTTTCCGAAAGCATCGTGATCGCGGCAAGCCTTCTGCAACCTTTCCTGCCCGAAACGGCGGAAAAGATCGCCGCACAGTTCAACACAAAACTCCGCTCTTTCGATGAGCTGAACGTCTTCGGCAAGATCGAAAACGGAAGCAAGGTTTCCCCTACCGAAACGCATCTTTTTGCGCGCAGAAACTACAAAGAGATCGAAGCGCAATACGAACAGATGCACGCACAGGCCGCAAAGCCCGAGCAACAAAAACAACCCAAAAAATCGCACGAACCCGAATACCCCGCAGAGATCTCCATCGACGATTTTGCGAAAGTCAGAATGCAGATCGCCAAAGTCGTCGCCTGCGAGAAAGTCGCCAAGAGCGAAAAACTTTTAAAATCCACCGTGCAGATCGGTCAGGAAACGCGCACCGTCGTCAGCGGGATCGCCAAATACTACGCCCCCGAGGATATGGTCGGCAGAAAGGTCGTCATGATCACCAACTTAAAGCCCGCCAAACTTTGCGGGATCGTGAGCGAAGGCATGATCCTCTGCGCCGAGAACGAGAAAGGCGAATTGCGCCTTCTCGCGCCCGAAAAAGACATTGAGGACGGCAGCGGCATCTTCTGATCGCCTGCCGCGCGGCTGAACACGCAAACCTTTTTCATCTCCCTTGCCGCAAACGGCAAGGGAGATTTTGCATGATCGGGAAATTTTTTCAAAATTCAGTGAGTAATTTTCCCTGCCCGCACGTTTAAAGGGCAGAGAGGTGAGTATGAAAGACGAAGGGGCAGATCTTTACCGCCGCTTTACGGCGGGCGACACAGGCGCTTTGGAACAGCTCGTCGAACTGTACAGCGACGGATTGGTCCGTTTTGCGTACGGATACCTCCGCGACGAGGCCGCCGCGGAAGACGTCTCGGCGGATACGTTTGCCGCATTGCTGGTACGCAGAAAACATTTCAAAGAACAGGCGCAATTCAAGACGTATCTTTACAAAATCGCACGCAACCGCGCGATCGATTTCTTGCGCGCCCGAAAAAGGCTTTTGCCTCTCGGCGAACAAAGTTCGCCGTCCGATGCCGAAGACATCCTGCTTCTGCGCGAACGGGAACGCGTGCTGTACGAAAATATCCGCAAACTTCCGCCGCAATACGCCGAAATCCTGCGGCTGCACTACTTCGAGGATTTTTCCGTCTCCGAAATATGCCGCATTCTCCGAAAATCCCCCAAACAAGTCTATAACCTCCTCAACCGCGCAAAACTCACCCTCAAAAATTTACTTTGCAAGGTAGGTATTCCCCATGAGAACGTATAAAGTACGCTCGCAGGACATTCTCAACCGCGTGCAGGAACAAAAAAAACAGCGGCGCAAGATCCGCCTCGCTTCCGTCGGCGCGCTCTGCCTTTGCGCCGTGATCGCACTCAATCTCGTGCTCTTTCTCCCGTACAGTACCGCCCTGCCCGACCTTTCCGCATACAAAAACAGCGAATATTACGCACTCATGCAAAAGATCAACGAGCTGACCTATACCCCGCCCCGCTATAAAAACAATTTCGAGGCATGGTTTTCCGGCTTTTCTTACAAAGCGGGCATGGACGCCGACAGCGCCGCACCCGAAACCGAACCCTCCCCCGGTTACGTCGAAGTGACCGACAATCAAACGGACGGCGTCATCGAAGGAGACCTGTTCAAACGCACGAGCCAAACCGTCTTTTATTTGAATACGTTCGACAATACGTTCGAATTGCAATGTTATCCGATCGCGGGCGAAAACACCGCCCTTGCCGCGTCTTACACGGTATCGGCAGGCAAAAACGCGCAGTTTCTTTCCGTCGAACGCACGGCCGTCCTCTACCTGAACGAAAGCGGCACGCGTGCGACCGTGATCGCCCCCGTCCGCAAGGACGGCATGCGCTACACCGCTGTCATCGGGCTCGACGTTTCGAACATTTACGACATCCGCGAAATTTCCGTAAGCTACCTGTCGGGTTATTTGCTCACGTCACGCCTCACCGACGGGGATTTCCTCGTCGTCAGCCGCTTCAATATCCCCTCCGATCCCGATTTTTCGGACGAATCGCAATATCTCCCCCGCGCAGGCACGCCCGACAGCATGCAGAGCCTGCCCATGAAAGACATCGTATTCCCCGAAAACGCCTCCGCCGCCCGCTATACGATCGTTTGCCGCTACGACGGCGACAACTATTCTTTGCAAGAGCATTTCGCGTTTTTTTCCTTCACCGACGAAGTCTACGTTTCCGCACAAAATCTGTTTTTGACACGCGAATTTACGCAAACCTCCGTCCAAAACAACGCAAAAACCTTCACTTCCCGCACGCAGATCTGCTGCGTTTCATACGCGGGCGGCGGCCTTGCCCTGCGGGGAGACATAACGGTGGACGGAACGGTAAAAGATCAATATTCCATGAACGAACGCGAAAACGTTCTGCGCGTGGCAGTATCTTTGAGCGAGAGAATGACCTCCGCCGACGGCAATTCGGATTTTCTCGGCATCTATGAAAACGCGGGCGTCTATTGCATCGGCCTGAACGATTTTACCGTCATCGGAAAACTCACCGATTTCGCCCCCGACGGCGAAGAAGTGACCGCGGCATGGTTCGAAGGTCAATACGCCTATATTTGCACGGCGCGCGTCATAGAATTGACCGATCCCGTCTATATCCTCGACCTTTCCGACCCGCAAAACATCGTCTACAAAGACACGGGCGAGATCGGAGGCTATTCGACCACCCTCCTGCCTTTCACGGACGGTACGTTGCTGGGCATCGGTTACGGAGACTGGAATCAGCTGAAAATAGAACTGTATGCCGAAACGCAGACAGGCGTGGAAAGCGTCTGCAAATTCGAACTCGACTGTTCGTTTTCGGAAAGTTTCAAAGCCTATTACACCGATGCCGAAACGGGATACGTCGGGCTCGAAGTCTTCGATCTCAACGAGCAGAAAAGCTATTATCTGTTGCTGCGCTTCGACGGATACGGCCTGACCGACAAACGCGAGATCGCCCTGCAAGGGACTCCCGATCTTACGCGGGCGACCGTGATCGACGGGTGTCTGTACGCGTTCAGCGACCATGGCTTCGCCGTGACCGACCTCGGCGATTGACTTTGCGGCGCCTTTGATCAAACAAAAACTTTTTTCGAAATAAAAACTTTATAAAGCTTTGCAATTTGCATGCCCGACTGCGGAATTTTTTCCGCAGTCGGGCATTTTTTGTTATACAGCTTCCCGCACGGTCAGTCGGAATGTCTGACCGTTTTCCAGACGCATCAAAAGGACGTTATCCCTTTCCGTCAGATCGCATACGAAAAAATCCGCCAAAATCGCTTTTATTTCTTTGAAAAGGCTCTCCGCGTCCGTTCTGAAATTTTTCTCCGCATTTTTGATTTGTTCTTGCTCCATAGTAATATATGTACTCCTTTTGTTTTTCCGCTTCGCCGCGCGCTTTGCTCTGCGTAATTACAGTATAGCCTCTGAACTGAAAGAATGCAAGCATATTTCCACAGTTTAGAGGATAATATTTTGTAGAATAAGGTCTGTTTTATGATTAATTTGTCGAAACTGTCTGAAAACTTACAGGAGCTGATGATGGAGCGCGGTTTGACGCAAACTTCTCTTGCGGATGCGATTCACGCTTGCAGTTCAAAAATGTCGTCCTATATCACGGGGAAACGAGCGCCGAACTATGCAACGCTTATCTCTTTGGTGGAATTTTTTCATTGTTCTGCCGACTTTTTGCTCGGGCTCAAAGAATACCCGTGCGAAGAAGAAAATTATCGGCCCGCCCGTCCGTTCAGCGAACGGATACGCGCAATTTTGCAAGAGACCGGCACGAGTCAATATCTTTTCGTAAAACAATCGAAAATTTCCTGGGGCGTATTTTATAATTGGCTGACGGGAAAGAGCAACCCTTCGATCGACAACCTTATCAAAGTAGCAAACTTTTTCGACTGTTCCGTGGATTTTATTCTCGGAAGAATATAATTTCGTTCTCGGAAAAATATAACGATGAGCAATAAAAATGAGTTCGGCGCTTGCCGAACTCATTTTTTCCGTCGGATCGCGCGCCCGACATGCCGCCCTTCCCCCCTGCCGCGCGCCCGACGTGCCGCCGCGCGGCTCTGCCCGCACAGACGAGGGTTATTCGCGCGAACGGGCCTCTTTTCCTTGACGAAAACCGCAAAATGGACTAAAATAAAGCATATATGATCATCGATACGCACGCACATTTGAATTATGCCGACCGTTACGGGGACGAGGCACGGCTCTTTCAGAGCCTTGCCGACGCGGGGATCGGCAAAGTCATCGACGTCGGCTGGGACTACGCCTCCTCCGCCTATGCGGCCGAGCAGGCGGAACGCTGTCCGTTTTTGTACTTTGCGGCAGGCTTTCATCCCTCGAACCTCGAAAGCTATTCCGAAAGCGAATGCGGCCGCCTTGCCGAACTGCTCAAAGCTCCCAAAGGCGTTGCCGTGGGAGAGATCGGGCTGGATTACCATTACGAGGGAACGGACGAAGCCGCCCAGAAACGCGCCTTCGTACGGCAGCTGGAGCTGGCATATGCGCTCAAGCTCCCCGCGATCATCCACAGCCGCGACGCGGCGGCGGACACCCTGCAAATTTTGAAGGATAACCGCGCAAAACTTTCGTACGGAGCGGTCATGCACTGCTTTTCGGGAAGTCCCGAAACGGCGAAGGAATATCTGAAGCTGGGGCTGTATATTTCGTTCGCGGGGCCCGTTACCTTTAAAAACGCGCGCAGGCTGGACGAAGTCGCAAAAATCGTGCCGTCCGACCGCATTCTCGCGGAAACGGACTCCCCTTACCTTGCGCCCGAACCTTTCCGCGGCACCCGAAACACGCCCGCCAACGTGATCAAAATATACGAAAAACTGGCAGCCCTTCGCGGCGAAGACCAAAAAGATCTGGAAGACAACATCTGCAAAAACGCTCACACGTTATTTAAAAAACTTGACAATACAGGCGATCGCAATGGAGAAATTTGAAACTTTTACTTACGAAATCGACGGCAATCTTTACATCAATCTGACGAGCAAATGCTCGAACGATTGCTCTTTTTGCGTGCGCAACGAGCACGCATCCTATTTCGGGCACAAGCTCTGGCTTTCCCGCGAACCGTCCGCGGACGAAGTGCTCGCCCGCATCCCGCAGGATATTTCCCGCTACAAGGAATACGTCTTTTGCGGATTCGGTGAGCCGACCGTTCGCATCGATACGCTCTGCGAGATCGGGGCGGAGCTCAAAAAACGCGGAGCGGTCGTACGCCTGAACACGAACGGACAGGGAAGCATGATCGCAAAGCGCGATATTTCCGCCGATCTTGCCCGCGCCGTGGATAAGATCAACGTCAGCCTGAACGAGGCGTCCGCCGAAGATTACGTGAAACTTTGCAAACCCGCTTTCGGCGCGGCCGCCTTCGAAGGCTTGCAGGATTTTGCAAAAAAATGCGCCGCGCGCGGCATCGACACCTGGTTTTCCGTCGTCGATATCATCGGCGCGGAAAAAATACAAAAATGCCGCGAGATCGCCGCAAATTGCGGCGTAACGCTCCGCGTCCGCCCCTACATCGCGGACAGCGACTGATCTTTTTCAAAAAACACCGCGCAAGATAAGCCGCCGCGCTTTTTTTCCATGTTGTAACTTTTGTTTTTTGCGTTCGCCGTAAACGAAAAAAGAAGAAAAAGGATCTCAAAAACCGAAATTTTTGAAACCCTCTTTCTTCTCTTTTGTTCCGCAAACCTTTCTTTTTCATCGCAAACGCCTTTCTGCCTTGCGCAGTCTTTCGTTCGCTCCTTTCAAGGTTTACATTCTCAGTTTGCGCCGCAACACGCAAATCATACCAAATACATTCAGGGAATTTATGGAAAATTTAAAGGACATTCTCCTCCGCAACGGCTTTTCCTTCAAAAAACAGTTCGGCCAGAATTTTATATCGGATACCAACCTCTTGAAATCCATCGTCGCGCTTTCCGGGATCGGAAAAGATACGACCGTTCTGGAGATCGGCTGCGGCGCAGGTACGCTCACGCGAGAGCTTGCCGCCGCCGCCAAACGCGTCGTCTCTTACGAGATCGACAAAAAATTGCAGCCCGTGCTCGCCGAAACTTTGTCCGGCATCGAGAACGCAGAGGTGGTCTTTCGCGATTTCATGAAAGAAAATCTTGCCGATATCGAAAATTCTCTCGGAAATTATACGGTCGTCGCCAACCTGCCCTACTACATCACGACTCCCATCGTCATGCGCTTTGTCGAACAGTCCGAAAAAGCGGACGCCGTGGTCATCATGGTGCAGGACGACGTGGCAAAACGCTTCTGCGCGCAGGCAGACACGCCCGAATACGGCGCCGTCACTGCCGCCATCGCCCGACGCGCCGTCGCAAAAACAGTAAAACTCGTGCCGCGCAATATGTTCTATCCCGTCCCGAACGTGGACAGCGCCGTCGTAAAACTGACCTTCGAACGGGACCGCATTCCCGTAAAAAGCGCAAAATGCTACCGCGATACGGTGCGCGCGGCTTTCCTTTCCCGCCGCAAGACGTTGGAAAACAACCTCGTCAACGCCTTTTCGCTTTCCCGCGAACAGGCCCGGGGCATCCTCCGCGATGCGGGCATTCCCGAAAAAGCGCGGGGCGAAACGTTGACCCCCGAACAGCTCGCCGCCCTTTCCGATCGCATTTTCGCCTTGCGCGGCTGAACCTTTTCTCCTTCGCCCCTTCCCCGCCAAAAAAGAACGGCGATCACGGTAAAAAACGACGCCGAAAAACGGTGCCGAATAATTTGTCGCTTCGGCACCGCAGTTAAAAAACGCCCGCCTGCGCAAATTTGCGCAGGCGGGCGTTTGATGTTCCGCTTTTTCCCTCGCACGATGCGAAATTTTATTTTTCATACGCTGTGCGAATGTTCTGTTTTTTATCGCGGCGCAAAGGGCGCTCTGCCCGCCCCGCCGAACGTCAGGGATTTTTCCCGCCGTCCTCCTGCGCCTGCGCACTGCTTTTTGCATCGTCTGCCGAAGCCTTTTCGGGAAGCTGCATTTCATTGTGCGGATACACGGCGAATTTTTCCGCGACGTCCGCTTTGCTCCTGTATAAAAGGATCACAAAATATACGATCGCCGCCACGCCGACTACGGCGGTCAGGAGAACCTCCTGCCAGCACCATACATCCGAAAAGGCGCCGAACCCGAGCCCGCGCTCGGAAGAGATGATGTTGCCGCAATAATTGAACGCGGCGTGAACCAACGCGCACGAAAACACGCCTGCCCCGCGAAAGGTACAGACCGCCAGCATGCTGCCGATCAGAAAAGAATAGCCGACCTGCAAAAACACGCCTCCCGAAAAGCCGCCCAAAAGATTGACAAGGTGCAAAAGCCCGAACATTCCCGACGATACGATGACCGCAACAAATCTTCCCTTTTTCCCCGTGCCCGTCTTGCCCAGCACGAAAGGAAATATAACGCCGCGGAAGGCGATCTCTTCAAACAACCCCACGCCCAGGCATTCCACGGCAAAGGCAAGAAAGTACACGCTCCCGCCCGTAAGATGCGCCGTGCCGTTCGCGATCGCCACGATCGGCAGATTGTTCACCGCCACGACGAGCGCGGGGATCGCAAAGAGCAATGCCTTCCATTCCCCCTTCTGCACAAACCATACCTTGCGGATCCCCATTTGCAGCGCCAGCACAAACATCACGGCCGCAAATACGATGCGCACAAGCCCCAATCCCAGCATATTCGCCAGCATGCGGTCGTAGGTGATCAGATCGCCCAGCCATTCGTACGGGAAAAGCACGAATCACGCCGTCAGCAGATACAGGATCGCGGCGCTCTGCGCGGGCGTTTTCCGCATATAAAGCATTTTCGGTTGCAAGAAAAGCCCCTCCTTCTTATCAAAGGCGGCGCCGTCCGCAAAAATTTGCGGACGGCGCCGCTTTGGCTTTCGGTTCAAAATTCCTGCAAGGAGCGGTCACGCTCCTTGCAGGAACATTCGGTTTTTTTCGATCGTTCCGCTTTTTCGGATCTTTCCGCACCCCCCATTCCGGGGCGGCGTCCCTTCCAGCCGTCCGGGTGCGTATTTTATAACGGAAGCTTCCGATCAGTCTTTGAGGATATACGCGGCGCCGAACGCGCCCGCTCCCACATGAATGCTCAAAACAGGCCCCGCCACCCGCTGGTGAATGTACACCGCAGGCAGGCGCTCTTTCAGCATCTGCGTGAATTCCGATACGTCCGTTTCCTCGCCGCAGCGGCTGACGATCAATCGGCGCGTATTTTCGGGCACGAACGAGATCATCTCTTCCAGCCGCTCGCGCGCGCCGCGCGCATTGCGGCGGAACAGGATCTTTCCTTTCAGTTCAAAAACAGGACGGAGATTCAGCGTCGTTTTCGCCTTCGCGTTGTTCAGGCGTCCCCCGAACACCAGGCGGTCCAACGATTCCACCGTAAACACCAGCCCGATCTTTTTCTTCAACGTTTCCAGATGCTCCAAGATCTCATCGGCGGACAATCCGTACTTGACCATGTTCACCGCCTCGTCCACGAGCAGGTGCATCCCGGGCCCCACCGTCAGCGAATCGACGACGCGAATGTTTCCGCCGACCTGCGCCGCCGCAAAACACGCCGACGAGTACGTCCCCGAAAGGGCGCTCGAAAGCACGATGCAGATCACCTCACAGCCGCGGTCGACCAGCGACGAAAAGGTGCGGATAAAATTGTTCAGCGTCGGCTGCGCCGTCTTGCACGGGCTGAGCTGCGACATCATCTGCATATAATTTCCGTTGCGGCCGGAGGCATATTCTTCGTAAAAATTCGGGCCGAGCTGATAATTGAGCGGTACGACGCTCAGTATGCCGCGGCTGGAAATCTCTTCCGTCGAATAGCCTACGGACGAATCGGTTACGATGGCAATCATATTCTCCTCCTTGTCTTTATGCGCCGATAACGGCGCCCGCGCGGGCCGTGGCCCGCTTTCTCATGCGCTTTCCGATCAGAATTTACGGAAACGCGCGTACCGTTTTTCCACAAGCGTATCGGCAGGAATTGCTTTCTGCCCTTCAAAAAAAGCGGCTATGCTCTCTTTCAGCCCCTCAAAAAACGCGTCGGAAAATCCCTGTTCCTCTACCACGCGCTCCACCGCTTTCAGTTCCAACAGATCTTGCGCCGTCAGTTTCAGGCACTCGCTCGCCTGCGCCACCTTGCCGCTGTCTTTCCACAGGATCGAAGCGCATCCCTCCGGCGAAATGACCGAATAGGTGGACGTTTCCGTGATCCACACTTCGTCCGCCGCCGAAAGCCCCAGCGCACCGCCGCTTCCGCCTTCGCCGATGATGACGGACAGCGTCGGCGTCTTCAGACGGATCATGTCCAGTATCGCCGTCGCGATCGCTTCGCTCTGTCCGCGCTCTTCCGCGCCGATCCCGCAATACGCCCCCGACGTATCCACAAGACATAGCACGGGACGGTGAAATTTTTCCGCTTCCTTCATCAGCCGTACCGCCTTGCGGTACCCTTCCGGATGCGCACAGCCGAAGTTGTGCTCGATCTTGCTGTTCGTGTCTTCTCCCTTTTCGATGCCGATGACCGTCACGGGCTTTCCGACGATGTACCCAACGCCGCCGATGATCGCAGCGTCGTCCGAAAAACGACGGTCTCCGTGCAGTTCGATAAACCCTTCCACCATCTTTTCAATGTATTTCGCCGCCGTCGGCCTGCCCTTTTCCCGGCTCTTCAATACGATCTCGTATGCGTTCATGCGTCCGCCTCCGTACAATGGATCTTCAAAAGCGCCGCAAGCTTTTCTTTCATTTCCTTGCGCTCCACGATCAGGTCCACAAAACCCTTTTTCTGCAAAAATTCGGCCCTCTGGAATCCCTCGGGAAGTTTTTGACGAATGGTCTGCTCGATCACGCGCGGACCCGCAAATCCGATCAGCGCACCCCGCTCCGCCATGATGATGTCCGATTCGAACGCAAAAGACGCCGATACGCCCCCCGTCGTCGGATCGGTCAGCACGGAAATGTACAAAAGCCCCGCTTCCGAATGCTTTGCCACCGCCGCGCTCGTCTTCGCCATCTGCATCAGCGATACGATGCCTTCCTGCATGCGCGCGCCGCCGCTCAAAACAAAGCCGACCACGGGCAGACCGTTTTCCGTCGCATATTCAAACGCCTTCGTGATCTTCTCCCCGACCGTGTGCCCCATGCTGCCCATCATGAAACGGTAATCCATGGAAAATACGGCGCACTTCACCCCTCCGATGACCGCCGCACCGCATACCGCGCCGTCCTGCTCACCCGTCTTCGCACGCAGATCTTCCAGCTTTTCCGCATACCCCGGGAAATCCAGAATGTTCTTCCCCGATTCGTCCTGAAACAGCTCTTCGAACGAATCCGTACACATCGCGATGCGGTCGCGCGCGGAAAGTTTTTTATAATGCCCGCACTTGGGACATACGCCGAAATTGTCGCGCATTTCGTCCGAAAGTATGATCTTCCCGCACTTTTCGCACTTTTCCGCCAGCTTGTCGGGGATCGCCGCTTCCGCAGGCTTCTGCGCCGAAGACGACTCGTCCGTGCCTTCCAGCGCGTTCTTCGGCTTTTTGAAGAAAAATTTCTTTAAATCCTCAAAATTCACTTGCTCTCTCCTCTCTTCGTTCCGTCCGACGCCGCACAACCTCCCGCGGCACGGCCTCTCGCCCGCATTTGCTCTGCGGCTTCGCTCTCCCGCGGAGGCTTACGCCTTTCGCGGCTTTGCCGCGCGCGCCGCGCTCAAAGCGCGGCGCGCGGCAATCTTATTTATAATTTTTCAGGTATTTATCCAGAAAATTGGTGCAATATGTCCCGTCTTTGAATTCGGGCTGCGCCAAAATATCGCTGGAAAGCTCCGCGTTCGTATGCACGCCGTCAATGACCAGCTCGCACAATGCCGCCTGCATCTTGCGGATCGCTTCCGTGCGCTCGCGCGCATACACGATCAGCTTTCCGATCATGCTGTCATAGTACGGCGGGATCACGTAATCCTGGTAGATCGCCGTGTCGAACCGAACCCACGGCCCGCCGGGTATGTGCATGAACTTGATCTGCCCGCAACTGAGACGGAAATTGTTGCGCGCATCTTCCGAATTGATGCGGCACTCGATCGCACAGCCGCGGAACCGTATGTCCTCCTGCTTGTACATGAACTCGATCCCCGCCGCAATGCGGATCTGCCACTTCACGATATCGATGCCCGTCACGTACTCCGTCACGGGATGCTCCACTTGCAGACGGGTGTTCATTTCCATAAAATAAAATTTGTTGTCCTTATCCAGCAAAAACTCGATCGTGCCCAGGCTCGTATAATCGACCGCCTTCGCCGCCAGAACCGCACAGCGCATCATCTCTTCGCGCACGTCTTCTTTGAGCGTCACGCACGGGCTCTCTTCGATCAGCTTCTGGTTCTTCCTCTGCATGGAACAGTCGCGCTCGCCCAGGCAAACTACATTGCCCTGGTTGTCCGCCACGAGCTGCATTTCTACGTGCTTTACGTCCGTCAGGTATTTTTCCAGATAACATTTCCCGTTCCCGAACGCGCTCTGCGCCTCCGCAGACGCCGTCAGAACGGCGTTTTCAAAATCTTCTTCCTTCCAAACAATGCGAATGCCCCTGCCGCCGCCGCCCGCACTCGCCTTCACGATCACGGGATACCCGATCTCTGCGGCAAATTTTTTCGCTTCCGCGATGTCCGTGATCTCGTCCAGACCGGGAACGACCGGCACGCCCGCCTTTTTCATCGTGCGGCGCGCTTCGTCCTTGTCGCCCATCTTCGAGATCACCGAATAGTGCGGCCCGATAAATTTGATGTTGCACTTTTCGCACAGCTCCGCAAAACGCGGATTCTCGCTCAAAAGCCCGTAGCCCGGGTGGATCGCCTGACAACCCGTCGCGATCGCCACGTCGATGATCGCGGTCATGTTGAGATAGCTGTCTTTTAAAAACGCGG
>CALVMA010000051.1 GCA_944341655.1 uncultured Clostridia bacterium
GACGCAGGGCCGCGGGAAATTTATGTCCGAACTCGCTCGCTACGAAGAAGTCCCCGCCCCCGAAGCGGAAAAGATCATCAAGGCGCGCGCCGCGGAACAGCAGGGCTGAAAAACCGAATAAACGCAAAAAGCAGCCGCTCCGAAGAGCGGCTGCTTTGTTTTTTCTCGCGCGCGAACGCGTTTCGCCCTCGCGCGCGGCGATTTTAGGACTTTCCCGCGCGGCGTATGGCACGCGGCGATTTTAGCATTTTCCCGCGCGGCGTATGGCGCGCGGCAGTATTTGCCGCCCCGTTTGCGGGGCGGCATTCACATGGCGCACGTCTTATAAAAATAGTAAAAGGTGTCGTCCTCGCCGCAGGGACGCATTCCCGCCGATTTCAGCGTGTAGACGGAAACGGTGTTTTCTTTGAAGCATTTCGCCTCGATCCTGTCCAGACTGAGTTTGACGAACCCGTAATCCATGAGCGCGATGAGCGATTCGCGCGCAAAACCTCTGCCCTGCCATTCGGGCAAGATGCGCATGCCGATCTCCGCTTCGGCGCGGTAGCCGAAGTTGTGCAAAACCACTTCCCCGACCAGCTTTCCCTCATAGTACACGCCCAGCGGGAGTTCGTTCTTCTGTTTAAAATCTTTGCGTACGTCCTGCAAAAACCAGGCATCTTCGGGGTTTTCGGAGGGCGCGTTTTCACGCCAGTCGTACCCCCAGAAGCGGTTGAGTTTCTCGTCGCGCGCAAGCCGCGCGAAATCGGCGGCGTCCTCGTCCGCGATCTTGCGCAGTGTCAGCCGAAGGGTGGAAATTTCGGGATATTCGGAAAGCGCGTCGAACGACCTGTGCACGGCAAGATTGTATTTATCCACGATCTGCACGGGCGAATACTGCAGCTTGGATTTGCGCAGCCCCGCATCGCCCGAATCGTCCTCGCGGTTGATAAATTTTGTCTGTTCCGTACAGTACTCGCGCGCAAAGAGCTGGGCAATGGTCGGGTACGCCCCCGCAACGCCGCGCTTCGCCTTTTCGATGTGCACCACCAGCATGTCGCCGCAATATTCGCCCGCCGCAAAGGCGACGATCTTCCCCGCCGCGCGCAGGACCCCGCCGAACATGCCGAGCTCTTCCATCTTCGGCAAGATCTCGAACACGCCGCGCATCTCCTCCGACGCAAGCGTCTCTTCCTTCTCCGCCTGCACCTCCGCCACTTCGCGCAGAAAACTCTCCGTTTCCGCGTACATCGACGCATCGTAGCGCTCAAACGTAAAGTCGGGATAGGTCTTTTTGAATTTGTTCACATGGTTGCGCTGCCCGCTGTACTTCCCGCCCGGATACAGGATAAAATCCTGCGCGTCGTACAGATAATCGCGCCAGCGGCGGATATCGGACACATGCACGTCCGCCCCGTAACGCAAAACCAGCCCGCTCAGTTTCTCCCGCGGGACCGCCGTAAAATGCAGGCGGATATAATTCTCCCTGCAGAATTTTTCGATCTTCTCCGCCACGCGCTCTTCCGCCGCCCCGTCCCCGTCCCTGGACAGAGGCCAGTAAAAATAACGGTTGCCCACGTAACGGTCGCACAGCACCAGACAACCCTCTTCCTCCGCGTACAGCGTGGAAAGATACTTGTTCCACATGAACAGGCTCCCCGCCGAATAGTTGGATATGTGCGTTCTCTGGTTTCTGAAATAGGGCAAAAGCCGCGCGATGTCTTTTCTTTCTAATTTCTGTAATTGCATAGGAATACCGTAGTTTGTGTGTTTTCCCCGCTATTATACCACATCCGTCGCCTTTTGCAAACCGTTCCGCACCCCTCCCCCGCCTTAAATCCGCGCGAAACGCCGCCCCGAACGGGGCGGCGTTTCGCCTTTTTTCCTTTATCTTTGCGCGTCCGCGCTTCCTTCCTCTTCTTTACCGCCTTCTTCGGCATCGCTCTGCGTCGCCGCACATTCCTTTTCCCGCTCCTCTTCGGGAGCGCCGCTTTCGGAAACGCCGCCTTCGGGGACGCGCTCTTCGGAAATGCCGTCTTCAAGGACGCCGTTTTCGGGGACGTCCCGCAGGGAGCGGGGCCCGACTATGTCTTCGACTTTTGTCGTATCGTCGTGCTCGATCCTGCGCCAGGTGACGTGCATAAACAGGGAGGCAATGGAAAGGGGCACGTCCACCAGGTCGAACCACGGGAAAAACAGCACGTAGAACACAAGTTTCCCTTTCGGGCAATGGATCTTTTTGCGTTCGCGGACGACGACGAAGAACGCCGTCAAGACGCCTTGCAGCCAATACAGCCCCAGCGCGATGCCCAACGTCTTCAAAACGGAGAGCGTGACGTATTGTTCGACGATCCCCTGCCAGCCGCTCACCGCCGCCACGCCGATAAACGACGCCAAAAAAGTCGCGATCGCCAAAAGCCCCGAACACAATCCGTACGGGAATCCGTAAAAGATCATGTCGTAACAGCTCCATTTGTTGGTTTTTTTACGGAAAATCCCCGCGACTAACTTGTAGCCATACGCAAAAAAGGCATACAGACGGCCTTTTGCCCAGCGTATTCTCTGCTTTAATACCGTCTTGAAGCGGGTAGGCTGTTCGTCGTAAAACTCGGCGTTTTCACAATAGCCGATCTTCCCGCCGCGCGAAATCACTTCATATGTAAATTGTGTGTCTTCGGTCAGGCAAGTCCAATGCCACCCGTCTTTGAGCCATTGGCTCTTCACGAGATAGCCCGTCCCCGCGATGTGCGTGGACGAGTGCACGATCTGCCGCGGGCGGTGGTAGGCAAACGAACTTCTGTAAAAATGAATGCCGTACCCCGACGAAATGAGGTTTGTGGAAAAGTTTTTGGTGTTGCGGTAGCCGCAGACGACGTCATACTCGCCCGTGTCGAACGCTTTGTTCATTTCCTGCATATAATCGGGATGAAGGAGGTTGTCGGCGTCGAACACAAAGAACCCTTCCGCATAATCGGGGCCGTAGTCGCGCAAAATATTTTCGAGCCCGAATTCGAGGGCCCAGCCCTTGCGCGCGCGTTTGGGATCGTGCCGTTCGTACACGACCGCGCCCTTTTCGCGGCAGATGCGCGCCGTATCGTCGTCGCAGTTGTCCGCGACGACAAACACCGTGACGAGTTCTTTGGGATAGTTTTGCTCCGCAATGCTGTCCAGAAGGTTCCCGATCACCTTTTCCTCGTTCCGCGCGCAGATGATGACCGCAAATTTATGGCGGTTCTGCGTTTCCGCATAGGTACGGGCTTTCCAGAAAAAGCCGATCACCATGTAGACAAATTTGTAGAGCGTCAACACGGTGATCCCCGTAAGAATATATTGTAAAACGGTAAAGATCGTGTCCAGAATCATTTTTCCGCACCTTTGCGTGTTTTTTTCTCATTATACCTTATCGGAGAGCGTTTTACAAGGAAAAAACGAATTTTCCGAAGTGTTTTCAAAAAATACATTTTTTAACATATTTTTGCACAAGTATTGACCTCGGTGCAATTTCGTGATATTATAAAAAAAAGCGCAAATTTCTCCTGACCGGAAATTTGAATCGCTTTGAAAGGGGGAACACAATGGAATATGCGATCCTGATCGCACCGGGCGCCGCGGTACTGGCGCTTGTTTTCGCGCTGATTTTTGCGCGGAAAGTATTGAGAATGCCTGAAAGCGAACAGACGAAGGGGATCGCCGCGATCATACGCAAAGGCGCGAACGCCTTTTTGAAGCGGCAATACATGGTCGTGGCCGTATTTTTTGCCTGCGTCTTTGTGCTTTTGGGCGTTTTGGCTCTCGTCGGGTTTGTCGGGCCGTTCATGCCGTTTGCTTTTCTGACGGGCGGACTGTTTTCGGGGCTTTCGGGATTTTTGGGCATGAAGATCGCCACCGCCGCCAACGCGCGCACCGCCGACGCCGCCAAAAACAGCTTGAATAAGGGCTTGCGCGCAGCCTTTTCCGCGGGAAGCGTCATGGGACTGGTCGTCGTCGGGTTGGGACTGTGCGACCTGTCCATCTGGTATTTTGTTCTGAAAGGTTTTTACGCGGTCAGCGAAACGACGCTCACGGAAGCGGCGTTCATTTCCACGAACATGATCACGTTCGGCATGGGCGCGTCCAGCATGGCGCTCTTTGCGCGCGTGGGCGGCGGCATCTTTACCAAAGCCGCGGACGTGGGCGCCGACCTCGTCGGGAAAGTGGAAAAAGATATCCCCGAGGACGATTGCCGCAACCCTGCGGTCATCGCCGACAACGTCGGCGACAACGTCGGCGACGTCGCGGGCATGGGCGCCGACCTGTACGAATCGTATGTCGGATCCCTGCTCTCGGCAATGGCGCTCGGCGTCGCCGCGGGCCTGGAATTTTTCGGCGCGCTCATTCCGCTCGGCATCGCCGCGCTCGGCGTCGTCTTTTCGGTGATCGGCACCTTCTTCGTGCGCACGAAAGAGGGCGCGGGACAAAAACAGCTCCTGCGCGCCCTGCGCGCAGGCACTTGGTTCGCCGCAGGCGCCACCGCCGCCGCCTCCGCCCTGCTGCTCTGGGCGATCGGCTACCCCATCGTCATCGTGCCCGTCGTCATCGGGCTCGCCGCAGGCGTTCTCATCGGGTTCTTCACCGAAGTCTTCACCAGCGCCTCGTATAAACCCACTCAAAAACTTTCCGAATCCGCGCAGAGCGGCACAGGCCCCGTCGTCATCAACGGCATCGCGCTCGGCATGCTCTCCACCCTCATTCCCGTCCTCATCATCGCCGCATCCGTCCTCGGCGCCTATTACGCGCTCGGCGGCGGCGAATACGGCATGTTCGGCATCGGCATCGCCGCCGTCGGTATGCTCTCCACCCTCGGCATTACTTTATCCACCGACGCCTACGGCCCCGTCGCCGACAACGCGGGCGGCATCGCCCAGATGTCCGGCATGGACGAAGAGGTGCGCAAACGCACCGACGCACTCGATTCCCTCGGCAATACCACCGCCGCCACAGGCAAAGGCTTCGCCATCGGATCCGCCATGCTCACCGCGCTCGCCCTCCTCTCCTCTTTCTACGTGCAGGTGCAGACGCTCGTAAAACAAAACGGATTGGATTTTACCTTCTCCCTCAACATCACCAACCCCGTCGTGCTCGTCGGCGTGTTCGTAGGAGCCGTGCTCCCCTTCCTCTTCTCCGCCCTCACCATGTCCGCCGTCGGCAAAAGCGCGCAGCGCGTCGTCCTCGAAGTGCGCCGCCAGTTCGCCGCCGATAAGGGGATCTTGCTCGGCACCGGCGAGCCCGATTATAGAAATTGCGTCACCATCTGCACAAAATCCGCGCAAAAACAAATGATCCTGCCCGCCGTCATCGCCGTGCTCTCCCCCATCGTCGTCGGGTTTTTCCTCGGCGCAAACGGCGTCATGGGACTTTTGCTCGGCTCCTCCGTCACGGGATTTTTGCTCGCCGTGTTCATGAGCAACAGCGGCGGCGCCTGGGATAACGCCAAAAAATACATCGAGGACGGAAACTTCGGCGGAAAAGGAAGCCCCGCCCATAAGGCCGCCGTCATCGGCGACACCGTCGGCGATCCCTTCAAGGATACCTCGGGGCCTTCCATCAATATCCTCATCAAACTCATTTCCGTGGTCGCCATCGTCTTTGCTCAGGTCATCCTCGCGATCGGGATTCTGTAAAACGGCAAAACCGTGCCCCGCGGCTTTCTTTTAAAACGAGCCGCACCGCGAAAGGCACGGCCCGAAACGTAAAAAGTTGACCTCCCGCCGAGCGGGAGGTCAACTTTTTATAAAAGATTTTGCATTTCCAAACGCCGCAAGATTTATTCCGTGAAAATCTTGTCATGTGTTGCACTTAGGTTGACAATTTATCTAAACCGTAACGACGCGCCGAACGCGTCGTTACGGTTTGATTACGGGCATCTTTCGGCACGACGCGCCGAACGCAAAATCTTTTGCGGACGGCGCCCTTTTTTGCAACGCAAAAACGCCCGCCCGTACCGTTTTTTCGGTACGGGCGGGCGCCCCCGTCTCGCTTTTTTGAAAACCGCCGCGGCGCAACAAAAATGCGCCGCGGCGGTTTTTTTTCGTTTAATCGAGTTTTTCCAGATCGGAAGTGCGGATGGTGTAGCTGCCGCTCTGCGTCTTTTCGTTCGCCCTTTCGATGCCGAACGTGATCGTATCGCCGGGACGCAGCGTCAGAATGACATCCGAAATGTCAAAATTGCGGTCCAGCGTCACGGTGCGCTCTTCGCCCGTCTGCGTGACGATCCTGACCGAATCCAGACGGTCGTTGACTTCCAGCCCCACTTCCTTTGCGATGGAGCCGCTCGACACTTCGCTGACCACGATCTCCTCGCTGATCGTGCCGTATCCCGCCGTCTGGTCGTAGACATACTTGGCGTTCTGGGAAACCACCGTCACGCCCAGCGTCACTTTGTACGCCCCTTCCGTGGAAGAATTGCCGTCCTTGAAATAGTAAAGAATGTTGTCCGCCGTGCCTTTGGCGATCTCCAGCGGCACCGCATAGTTGATGTTCTCGTCCGTGGTATCGCCCGCGTTGGTGATCCCGATGAGTTTGCCCTCTTTGTTGTAGAGCCCGCCGCCCGAGCTTCCCCCGTAAATGGAGGTATCGATGCGCAGGGAACGGTAACTGCGCGTCGTCGAATCGATCTGCAGGTTGATATATTCGTTGTCCACGCTCACGATCCCTTCGGTGACGCTAATGCCCTCGCCCTCGGGGTTGCCGATGGCGATCTCCGTTTCGCCCGCGTAATATTCCTCGGCAAACCCCGCCGCGCGGATGTTCGGGTTGACCGCCTCCATATCCGATCTCGCGGCACGGATGATCGCGATGTCGCTCGTGATCGAGCCTCCGACGTATTCGCAATTCACGGCGTACGCGCCGTAATCGTACACTTCGTTGCCGCTCTCGTCCTTGCCGTCGGGCACGGGCGCTCCCTCGCTCCCGTACAGATAACAGGTGATCTTCTGCGCGATCTTGGACTCCCCGCTCGCTTTGGAATCATATATGACATGATAATTCGTGATCATATACACGTAATCTTCATCGATCTCGTAAATGACGCCCGAACCGATGTAGACCGCCGTCTGCGACGAGGTCGAAATGCCTCCGATCCCCGGACGCACCACGACGGACGTCTCCACAAATTCGGTGTATACTTTTACCGCCGATTGCAGGCTCTCCCCGATGACCGACGAGT
>CALVMA010000052.1 GCA_944341655.1 uncultured Clostridia bacterium
TCTTCTCCGCCGATGGCGGAAAAGGAAATGTTGTTGACCTTGACTGCCTCCCACGTCTTTGCGGGAGTATAGCCGAGCCCGTCCGTCTTCCCGCAGGAAGCGAAGCAGGCCGTTCCAAGCAACAAGAAGCCGAGCGCCGCTGCAAGTTTCTTTTTCATGATCTTCCCCCTGTCAATCCAACCCTGCCTGGATCAGATATTTCTGCCAGCGGCTGCCCGTCATGTTGTTGTAGAGCATATTGAACAGCTCTTCCGCGCTCATCCTCGACGCAGGGTTGGAGTTGGAGAACACGGAGGCAGGCTGCGTTGCCCATGCTTCTTCCAGATCGGTCATGTAGAAAAGCGCGTAGTTCATGCGCTTATAAATGAAGGTCGCCTGTTTTTGCAGATCGTAGTTGTTCTGTGCAAATCCCGACCAGGATGAAGTGTCCACGTCCTCGCCCGTGCTCAACTTGGCGGCGGGCATGGATTCGATGTTTTCCGCCATGATACGGATCCCTTCGTCCGAATACATGAATTTGAGAAATTCCTTGGTCGCGCCTTTCACGTCCGAATATTTAGGAACGACGACGTGAAAATTTCCCGCCTCGGTGAAGGTGATGCTGCGCGCGGTGCGCACCTGTTCGATGACTTCGTCCGAAACGCCGGAGGGCTTGGTCTGCGTCACGCCGTCCACGTAATCGACGGTATCGCACAGTTGCTGCTCGGTGATGCCCAGCTTTGTGCCGAGACTGCTGATGACGGGCGTGCGCATGATCTCGAATTGAGGCAATTCCTTCTTTGTTTCCGTTTCCAGCCACGCTCCGTTTGCCATCATCGCCGCCTTGCCGTTTGTAAAGAATGCCTGCGCATCCGTATTGCTCATGCTGTTGCTTTCCGGATAAACGCTTCCGTCCGGAGACAGAAGTTCTTCCAGCACTTTCAGCGCTTCCAGCCTGCCCTGCTGTTTCCAGACGAGGTTGCTGGGCTGTTCGACCGTTCCGTCTTCCGCGACGTATTTTGCCGCCCAGAAGTTGTTGTACTGTTCCACACCTTCATACTGCGCCCACCAAGGTTCGATAAGATATTTCCAGTACCCGTTGGCGAAATGGATAAAGGGCGTGACGGTATCTCCGTCGTTTTTGAGCTGTGCTTGTCTGATCTCTTCCGCAAGGTCGATCAACTCGTTTGTCGTGCGCGGGACATCCCAGCCGTTTGCCGCAAACATCTCTTTATTGTAGACGAGGCCCGTCACGCTCTCCTGCCAGGGCAGGGCGTAGGTGCGGTTGTCGTCGCTTTTATAGGAAACGGTCGAGATCTTTTCGCCGATCGGCTTGCTCTCCCCTTCCACCGTGTAATCGAGAATGTCGTCCAACGGCTCGAGATACTCCGTCCTGTTCCAGAAGGCGCCCATCGTGCCGATATACAGATCGATGGTATTGATCGAGGCGCCCTGATCGATGGTGTTGAAAAACACATTTGCGTCCGCAGAAGCTCCGCTCAGGTCGATGGTGATATCCTCGTGCTCACTTTCAAACGCTTCTTTCAATTTTTCCAAAAAGGTGATCTGAACGCCCGATTTCCAATAATAGACCTCGACCGTGCCGCTGATCGCGTCGCTCCCCTCGTCTTGCGACGGATCGACCGTCTTGCACGAGGCAAACATTCCGAACAGGAACACGATTCCTAAAAGCAGAGAAATTGCCTTTAAAAGTTTTTTCATTTTTTCCTCCTGATATTTACTCGGGATCAGCCCTTGATCCCGCCTGCAACGGTTTCGTTTAAAAGTGCCTTGTTAAAGATGAAGTACAGAACAAGTATGGGGATGATGGAGACCATGGTGCCCGCCATCAGAAGTTCGAGATGCCCCGCGGCGTTTGCTTCATTCCCGAACAGATAAAGGCCGGTTGCCAGCGTAGGCATATTTCTGAGATAGAGCAGCGGATTCTGATAGTCGTTCCAGATACCGATGCACTGTATGACGAACAATGCGCTAATCGGCCCCATCGCCTGCGGGAGCATGATGCGGAAAAACACGACGAAGTCGTTTGCGCCGTCGATAAACCCGGCTTCCGCATACGTCCAGGAAACGCTCTTGAAAAAGCTGTACGCCATGAGGTAATTGAACCCGATGCCGCTCGTGTAGGTGATGAGATATGCCACCGAATCGTTGATGCCCAGCTGATAGACCAGACGGTACCGCGCGGGCATATTGCCGTAAATGGGGATCATCATGATGAGCAGGGCCACGAAATGGATGAGTTTGGAGCCGCGGAACCTGTACTTGCTTGTGACGTAACCCAGTCCCGTCGCGCAGGCGACTTCTAAAAACGCTCCGCCCAGCGTCAGCCACAGGCTGTTGAGCGTCATCATCCCGAAATTGACCCCGCCGATCACAAATTCCGAAAAAATATTGACGTAATTGACAAAAAGCAACTTTTCGGGAAAATCGAACGGTTTGAGGATCAATCCGTCGTTTGTATTCAGCCCTGCGATAAATCCCCAAGCCAGCGTGTACACATACGAGAGCGAGAAAAACGCAATGATGACAAATGCGATCGCAAAAACCACGGCTTGTCCGGGCGTCTTTTTGATTCTTTTTTTGACGTTCGTCCGCATTTTCCCCCTCCTCAATACTCGATCTCGCTGAAATGCTTGTTCAGGAAGTAGCGCAGCGTAAACACGATGGGGATGCAGATGACGCTGAAGATCATGCCCCATGCCGCTGCCTCGTTCTGAGGATTGACCGCGCCCTTCGTGTTGTACACCTTGATGAATATCTGATAGGAAATGGTGTTTGTACCGTTTTCGCCACCCGTCAGAAGCAGAACCGGCCCGGACGCCCCGAACATGTTGACCGTCGCCATGATGATAAGCGTCGTCATGGTCGGCCAGATCAGAGGCAAAATAATAATAAGTAATTCTTTATACCAATTGACTCCGTCGAGCTTTGCCGCCTCGATGACCTCTTCGGGGATCCTGCCCAACGCGCCGTTGAACAAAATCATGTTTCCCGCAACGCCCGTCCAGACGCAGTAGAACATGATCGCCATCATTGCGTACCGATCGTCGCCCAGCCATCCGCCCGAAGGGATCTCCATACCGAACAGTATATGCAGGATGTCCATGACAGGGCCGCGCACGCCGATGACGGAAGAAAACAGCCTTGTGAGCACCACGGGAGAAATGATCGCCGGGAGAAACAGCAAGATCTTGAACAGCCAGGACAGCCGCATTTTCTTATACAGAAAATATGAGATCAGAAAGGATGTGACCAGCGCCGTAAACAGATTGACCGCAAACGTGATCATCGTGTTTGCAATGGATTCGGGCAAAACGGAATCCGCATAGCGAAATTCGTCAAAGAAAAAGCGGAAATTGTCCAGCGTCCAGCGCATCTCCCCTTTGCCCGTCTGCATCTGAAATGCCATAAAGAAAGAATTAAAATTGACATACAGATAAAAGACGAGAAAGTTTAAAAGCGGAAGTACAATCATACAGAAAATAAACAGACTGCGGATAAAATTCTGTTTCTTCTTTTTTAGAAACAGGCGTTTGTTTCCAGCTTCTGCAATTTGTCCTTCAATCATATTTTTCTCTCCTTTCTGTAGCCGAAAGCGTAAATGTGCCAGATATGAAATCCCCGTACGGGAGCGGAAGAGGCAAGCCCGCGTTCATCAGAACGTCGCCGCCATAAATTTTGCCAGTTTCCTCCACGCGGTATGCCTTTTCGCTGTCCAGCCCACGGAACCGCAGCCGCGGCTGCGGCGGATTAGCCGGCGCAAACATGTTTACCCACACCGCATACACCCTTTTCCTGTCCTTGGAAACCACTTCCATGCAGAATTCGTTGCCCGAAAAGGGATCTTTTAGACGATAAACATCCCCATCTGCCACAAGCTTGCGCAGTTTTTTTTGTCGCGCAATGTACCCGTGTAACTCCTCTCTTTCCTGTTGCGACAACCGCTTAGGGTCCAGTTCCAGCCCGAACCCGCCCAACGAAGCGACGTCCGCGCGCGTTTTCAGCGGCGTCGTCCTGCCCGTACTTAAATTCGGACAGGACGAAACATGGTTGTCCGAAGTACACAGAGGGTAGACATAGCTTCCTCCATACTGAATATGGCACCTGTCCGCCGCGTCCGTGTTGTCACTTGCCCACTGCACGGGGAAATAATACAGCATCCCCGCATCGTACCTCCCTCCGCCTCCCGAACAGCCCAGAAAAAAAATCTGCGGGTATTTTTCAGTAAAATATTCCAGCAATTCGTACAGTGCCAAAACGTACCGATGCGAATACTCCGCGCGCCGCTCTTCGGGAAGCGCGTAAGACAGAGCTTCCGTCACGTTTCTGTTCATGTCCCATTTGACGTAACTTATCTCCGCCGAAGAGAACAGCTTGTCCATACAGGACTTTATATATTCCCTGACTTCGGGATTGACCAGATCGAGCACCAGTTGGTTACGGCTTTCGATGTACGCCAATCCCTTGCAATGCACGCACCATTCCGGATGGCAGCGGTACAGTTCGCTGTCGCGGGAAATCATTTCCGGTTCCACCCAAAGACCGAACCGAAGTCCATTTTTACGGCACAACCGCGCAAGACTGTCTAACCCGCCGCCGAGTTTCTCCGTGTTCGCCACCCAATCTCCCAAAGACGACCTGTCGCTGCTGCGTTTCGAAAACCAGCCGTCGTCTAGGACGAAACATTCCGCACCCAATTCTGCCGCTCCATGTATAAGCTCAGACAGCGACTGTGGATCGAAGGAAAAGCCGCAGGCTTCCCAACTATTGAGAACGACAGGAGTATCCTGCCTATTCAACGGAAGCAACTCTCCCCGTATGAGGTCGTGGAAGGCACGACTCATACTACCAATCCCCTTATCCGAAAAAACAATCGCCATTTCCGGCGTACAAAATTTTTCGCCCCCTTGCAGCGTCCAGCAGAACTCGGAATCGTTGATCCCGCCCGTCACGCGCACGCTGCCGAGCGCATCCCGTTCCGTACGCAGGACAAAGGAACCGCTGTATACCAAGGAAAAGCCGAAAACCTGACCCGTTTCCTCGGTAGCATCCCTTTCCGCCAACGCCAAAAAAGGAGAGTGAGCATGCGATGAAGCACACCTCGCGCTGGATATGCGGAAAATACCCTGCTCCGCATGCATACGGACGGGCGAACGCTCCATGGCGTACGCGCCGCTCAATGCAATAACATCGTATTCTTGTGCAGGGAAGTCCACGCAAAAACTCATCAGCCTTAGCAGGCGCAGCATTTCTCCGCCGTTGAGCAATTCCGCTCGGCGAACGATCGCCCCTTCCTTTTCGTAAACGGTATAATACAGCGTCAGAATACAGCCGGACAGCGTATCCTTCAATCTAACCGAAAGCGTTTCTCCGCCGCGATAACCGGGCATCCCGTCCGGCCTGCTCTTCTGCGACAGAATCTCGTATCCCTCGTAACGGAAATCTACAACGCGGCTTCCGTCCCTGCGCTCTGCAAGAAATGCGCCTTCGCGGAAATCTCCCGTCCCGAACACAGGAAATTCGCACGCAAGGGTATCCAGGCTGTATCTGTTATCCGAACTCCCTGGGAAATTGGGGGAAAAACTGCGCGCATGCGGCGGGAAGAGATCCTCCGAGTCGATATGCCCGCTCAGCCGCCTCCCATAATACAGATGCTGGAGGTATCCTTCCGGCAACACACGGAATATGTAGCTGAACGCATCCCCACTCAGATGAAAAATTCCTTTCCCGATAGTTATCATCTGTCGCCCCGCCCTGTTTCATCCAGGGCAACGATTTTTTCAAAACGCCCCTTTTCCATGCTCTCGTCAGCCGCATAAACAATCAAATGGCTGTAGACGGACTGTTCCAAACTGCTGGTAGAAATGCTTGGTTTTTCGCCAGAAAACACGCGTACGCAATCCTCCATCAGTCGAGAATCTCCGCCGTAATGATTGTCGTTGCAGATGTCCTCCTCGATCTTTTCCGTGCGCTCGTTGAAGAGTGTGTTATATTTGTTGTAGGTGCGAACCTGAAATGCCCCGTCTTCCGTAAAGCCTTCTATCTCGCCGAGCGTTCCGTAGATCTTAACGAAACGGCCCGCGCGCATCGCCGAGGAAAAAAGGGTGTGCACCCCTACGGAACCATTAGAAAACATGACCGTCATCACCTGCTGGTCTACAATATCTGCATCCGTTTTAAAAATACAGACACCATGTGGATTATCCGTTTTCAGCGCAGTTTCGCGTTCTTCCTGCGTCACCTCCTGCGGAAGCTTAGGGATGTCGCTCCACACCGTGATGGGCATGGGGTTATTGAGCAGGTGCATGTATTTTGCGGAATAGGGGCAACTGTCTACCAGCGGGCAATCGACAAGGCAACGCATTCCTGCCCCTTCCGGTGCATTTTTTGGAACAAAATATTCACGCCCGCCCATCGAACAAACCTGCCGCGGCACAGCTCCGTCGTTCAGCCAGCACATGAGATCGGCATCGTGACAGCACTTGGCAAGCATATAACCAGAACCGCAACGCTTTTTGCTGTTCCACTTGCCTCGGATATACGAAATGCTTGCATGCGCTACGCCGACGTTTTCCGACATAGAAATGTGCCGCACTTTCCCGATCTCCCCGCTCAGAATGATCTCCTTGATTTTTCTGTAAAAAGGAGTGTAGCGGAGAACGTGACACACTATTATTTTGTTTCCGTGTTTCTTTGCGGCGCGCAGAAGCTGCAAAAGCTCGCGCCTGTCGGAAGTGATAGGTTTTTCCAGCAAAACATCGTAACCCAGCGGCAGAAGAGGCAGCGTTGTGGAAATATGCAATCCGTCCATCGTGCCGTTGATAATAAAATCCGCAAGTCTTCCCGCTCCGGCAAACTTTTCGTAATCGGAAAAAACGCACTCCTGTGGGAGGGAATACAGTTCTTGCGCATACCTGCGCCGCACAGGATCGGGATCGATCACCGCCGAAATCTTCAAACGGTCAGGATGTTTCAGTGCATATTTGGAATATATCTCCGCCCTGTCACCAAATCCAACGACTGCGGCCGTCAATGTTTTCATTTTATATCCTCCCTCGCTGAATATTTCCGTTTACGGCAAAAGGCGCTCTGCCGTACCTTTCAGATACGCTTTGCAAAGCCGGAAAGCCTCCGCGTATCCCACTCCACATTGATATCCCCTATATCTGGAACACACTTTTACCATATCCGCAAAATCGATTCCGTCATGCTCGCGCATCCATCGAAGCTGGCTTTGGTGACATTCCAGCATTCTCAGTTTCAGGTCGATCGCCGATGTAATGTCAACATAATATTCTGGCAGAAAATTTACCCCCGCAAGCGTGTCCATATAAAAGATAGGAACCGGACGCGCCGCCCCCTTTACGCTGTTGGGATAGTTGGGCAGTGTAGCGGCGAAACTTGCATCGAACGTCAATTTTGATACCGCCACATGGTCGGGCATATAATCTTCCGGGTCATGCGTGATGATAAAATCCGGATCTTCTTTTTTAATGATATCCGTAAGACAATCGCGACATCTTCGTTCCTCGCCATACAAATCCAGATCCCCGAACCCCGCGCAGATCACCTTGATTCCAGCAAGCGCTCCCGCCGAACGAGCCTCCTCCATTCTGATCTCCGCCAGTTCCTTCGGCGGTATGACCATGTGTCCGAGATTTCCGTTGCTCATATGGCATACCGTTACGAGATCCCCTCTCTGTACGCATTTACTCAATGTTCCCGAACAAGCGATCTCAACATCGTCCGGATGTGCACTTATAGCCAAAACTTTCATTCTTCTCCCTCCGTTCTTGTCTTCATTGTATCATAGCACATTTGTGAAAGCAATGTCAAAGAATATACAAAAAGAGTAAAATAATATACTTGCAATTTATGGTAAAATATGCTAAAATATATCTATGCAACAGTATTATAAACACAAGATACAAAATTTTCTGGTGGTGAGCAAAATCATCACCATCCATTATTTTGAGTTTGATAAAAACTTCCGCACCAATGGAGAATCGCACGATTTTTGGGAGATCGTGTATGCTGACAAATCAGACATCATCTGCACAGCAGACGATCGGGAGATCCTTTTACACGAAGACGAAATGCTGTTCCATAAACCTGACGAATTTCATACCCTGTCCGCAAACGGCGTAAACGCCCCCAATGTTTTTATCATTTCCTTTGAATGTAAGTCCCCCGCAATCTCTTTTTTTGAGCACAAAAAAATACGACTGGACAAAAATTTGCGGGGATACATTTATTCCATCATCAGCGAGAGCAAAAAGACGTTCAATCTGCCCTACTGCGACCCGAACATGAAAAAGTTGGTTCTGTTGGATCACCCCACTCTCGGTGGAGAACAGCTAATCAAAAATTTGCTGGAGATTCTGCTGATCAACATCATGCGAAGCATGACAGAGACCGAAGACGGCAATACCACCTTTATCCGTCAGCAGGAAATGGGGAAAAAACTGATAGACGACATATGCACCTATCTGCGCGCAAATATCTGCAATTCCCTAAATATGGACAAGATCTGTGACTATATCTGTTACAGCAAGGCCTACCTTTTTAAAGAATTTAAAAAAACAATGGGAAAAACCATCTTCGAATACTACACTGAACTGAAAATCGAATACGCAAAGCAACTTTTGCGCGAACGCACTCTCACCATCCGCGAGATCAGCGAAAAACTTGCGTTCGATACCCCGAACTATTTTTCCAAAACATTTAAAAAGGTGACCAATTTTACTCCTTCCATGTATCAGAAACTCAATCATATGTAAAAACAGCCCCCTGACAGCATATATCTGGGGGCCTGTAATTTTTTCAACTTTTCAATCCTGCATAGAGAACATTCGGATGGCTTTTTTAACATCCTCTTTCATCGCCTGCATCGCGGTATATTCGAGATCGTGCAAATATTTTGTCTTTCCCGTCGCGACCGCCTGTGCCACTGCCTCATACCCTGCCTTAGACATATACGAATAATAATTGATCTTGCGGATACCCGCTGAGATCGCGTTGCGGAACCCTTCCCTGTTTACACCGCTCCCGCCGTGCATCACGAGCGGCACGCGTGCGGCCGACGCACAGGCACGTACGCAGCCGAAATCCAGTTTCGGTTGCGCTTTGTAAAAACCATGACTGGTACCGAAAGAAACGGCAAGCGCATCCACTCCCGTCTGCGCGACAAAGCGTTCCGCTTCGTCCGGACGAGTATAGAACTCCGAGGCGTCCGCCCCTGCCTCCCCCCTGCCGTCTTCCGATATTGCCAGCCTGCCCAATTCGGCCTCCACGTCAACGCCCATCGCATGAGCAATCTCCGTCACTTCCTGCGTGATGCGCAGGTTCTCTTCATATGGCAATGCGGAAGCGTCTATCATAATCCCCGTAAACCCGAGCCGCAGCGCACGGTATACCATATTCAAGGATACCCCATGATCCAAGTGCACGCACACGGGAACCTTTGCTCTTTGGGCGGCTGCTAGCATTGCCGGCCCCACCAGAGAAAGTTCGTTATACACATTGTGCACTTCCGCATGAGCGATGATCACTGGTCTATTTAGCTCCTCCGCAGCACCGATCACGGCCTGTAAGCTGTCTAATCCCGTTGCATTGAACATCCCCACGGCGCATCGATCCTGCTCCGCCAAACTGAGAATTTCTTTTAATCCAGTCAACATATCCGACTCCTCATAATTACTTTCTTCCGTACTCCCTTTCCAAGGACATCGTTTTCCGAAGATCTCTTGCGCCGCTTACGGAATCTGCAGAACGAAGATTGCATGCCGCGGCGCATGAAGCGAGCCGAAGCCCCTCTTCTGCGCTCATTCCGTGCAGAAAAGAATACAGCATCCCCGCACAGAACGAATCCCCTGCCCCCACCGCGCCGACAATTTGATCAGCAGGAATGTCCAAAGAGGGAACAATAGTAAACGTCCCGTCTTTTTCCAACGCACATCCCAGTTCGGGACAATGCACTGCAATGGTACTTTTTACGCCGTATCGACGCAGTTTTTCACATACATCCCGCAAATTTTGGCGCAAGAGCAGACCGTTTTCCCGCAAAGGGATCCCGGCAATGCTTTCCGCCTCAAGTTCGTTGACCACAATGTGATCGCAATATGGCAGGGAGGGCAGTATCACCTCCCGGAACCGATCGTCCTTTGTACTGACGGCATCAATAGATGTGGAAATCCCCCTGTCGCGCACCTGTTTTAAAAGCCGCGCCATTTTCGTTCCGTATTCCGCATCGGGTGAATCCAACATTCTCAACAAAAGCAAATATCCGACATGGAACAGGTCGCTGTCCGGAAGCCCCCGCAAAACATCCTCCTCGCTCAAAAAGGCGTTAGCCCCTTCCTCACTGAAAAATGTGCGTTCGCCACTGGACAAAGTCATCACGTCTGTGAACGACGTAGGATTCTCCTCATCCGTCATGATTGGAGACGTGTCAATGCCATGATCTTGCAGGACGGTAGTGATAAACTTTCCGTTTTCGTCCGCGCCGATCCTCCCGACAGCTGAAACCCGAATCCTTTCCGGAGCAAGCATCTTTAAAACGATACCCGTGTTGGGAACACACCCGCCGACAGAACGAAGGATCTTCCCGATCCTGCAAAGTTTTCCCTTTTCAGGATAGTTATCTATGTATTTGATCACATCGACGAGGATCGTCCCCGCTATCGCGACTTTTTTCATCGTTTGCCAACCTCAGTTGCATTCCGGTTCCAACGGCATTACAAGCTCTTTCAAGTAAAACAATCTGCCCGGCAACGTGGGAATGTAGGAAGAAGTTACCCAAGGCGTGGGACCGTATTTGAACGTCATGCGCAAGCTCATCCCTTGCCATTGCATTCCCCTGCCGAAACAGCCGTCCGCCCCGCCAATCGCATAATCTGCCTGCAAAAACAGTCCAGGCCCCACCGTGTTTGCACGGCAGGAAACTAGCCCTGTACGCGATTTAAATGAGGTCAGCGCGTTTTGCTCCACCGTCAGCGGATGAAGTTTTGCCCCCAAGCGATATTCGGCGTTTTTCCATTCCTTGTCCGTCTTAAACTCCTTTGCAAACGTAGGCTCCCAAAACGCTATATGGCACATCCTGCCTATTCCGTAGACCAGCACAAGTTCTGCACCCTCCTTTTTCAGAGCCGCGATCTTTTCCGGATAGGAAGGGAGGTTTTCCTTTGTGGCAAAATTTCGTTGCTCAGGCGGAACAGTTAGTTCCCCAAGGGGATTGAAAAATGCCTGCTCCATCGCATAACGAAAACTTCCGCGGTCTGTTCCGTCAAGCGTGTTCCCCTCCCCGTCTGCCCATTCGTCCATATTAAACGTATAGACATTTTTACAGGAGATGCACTTCTTGCGCAGAAAAAAAACCGTCCATCTGTACATTCCCATCGGCCCGACCGGTAAAATAAAGGCTATTTTTTTTCCGTTTGCTTTTTCGATTTTTTCTGCAATCTCGTAACCAAGCATGACTTCAAAATCCGCAAGGGAATCACACTCCACAGGGCAAAAATCTTTGTGCCACCAGGCTTCCCGTTTCAGCAATTCTCCTTCGGAAAGCTTGCAGATCTCTTCTATTTTTTCAAAATCCCATCCCTCCGGATAAAATCCTTCCAGAGCGGAACCCTTTAAAGTTGTTATAAAATTCATACGTTTCTCCCTTTTTTCCTTTAAGTATAGCCGCACCGCTTTCCTTTTGCAATACTCTTTTTTCCCTGTTTTTTGTAATTTGTTCCGAAAAAAATTTTTTAAGAAAATTTTACAATTTTTATCTTTTTTGTTGCCCGAAGGAATGTCCCCTGCTATAATGGAAGCATGTTCCACAAATATAAATTAGAAAACCTTATCGTCATACCCCGCATTGTCACCATCCACTATTTGGAACTGGACAAATCTTTTGGTTACGAAGGGGAAAGACACGACTTTTGGGAAATGGTCTATGCCGATTCGGAAGAAATAGGCATCCGCGCGGAGGAAAAACACTTTGTTTTGCAGGAAGGGCAGGCGGTTTTTCATAAACCGAATGAATTTCATTCTCTATCCGCGCTGGAAAAGCCAGCCAACGTATTTATCGTTTCTTTCGACTGCAACTCGGAGGCAATGCGTTTTTTTTCCGAAAAAGTTGTTACCGTGCCGCCCGAAATGAAGAGACTGATCGCCTCCATTCTCAACGAAGCGAGGCAAACTTTTTCTCTGCGTCCGGACAAGCCTTTTATCAAGCGGATGGAAAAATTGCCTTCTCCGCCGCTCGGTTCGCTGCAACTCATACGTCTTTACCTCGAATGTCTACTCATAAATATCCTACGCAAAGAAAACAATCAGACGCATCCGATTTTCGTTTCCGAAAGCGAATACGGAAACAATATTCTCAAAGAGATCGAGCACTACCTGCAATCAATGATCTACACAGGATTTTCCCTCTGCAAACTCTGTAAAAACATAGGGATCAGCAAGACGCGGCTGTACGAATTTTACAGACAACAAACGGGAAAAACGGTAGGTCAGCGCTTTTCCCAACTGCGATTGGAAGAAGCAAAACGGCTCCTGCGCAAAACGGGGCACGTGGGCATCACCGCAGATTCTCTCGGTTTTTCCTCCGAAGGATATTTCATCCATTTCTTCAAAAAATACACGGGACTTACCCCCAAAAGCTATCTCAAAGGGATCGCAGCAGCCGCCGATTCGTTTACGGAGTGAAGAAAAAGTGCCCCGTGTGCCGCTTTTTGCAGCGCGGCTTGCGATACAGGTTTTACGCAACGGAAAACGAGCTTGACGTTGTTAAACGTCCCTTCCCTCCACCACAAGAAACTTTATCCGAACTTATCACAATAAAGTTTTTTGTTCTATTCGATTTACGTTCCCCTTTCTCCACCACATAAGAACGTCAGGTTTGATACGAGAATTTCTATCAAAACCTGGCGTTTTTATCGTATTTTGCCCTAATTCTGCTTATTTTTGTGAATATACCTCATATATTAAGGCAATTTTCCCCTTTCTACTCTATCTGTGTGGGCTATACATATTTTTCCGTTAAATTTATAAAAAAAGACTCAGCGAACACCCCTTTTTACAAGGTGTTCAACTGAGTCTAACTTGGCTGG
>CALVMA010000053.1 GCA_944341655.1 uncultured Clostridia bacterium
CGTTGTCCGCGTCCGCCCTGCCCGAATCGTACATCGTGCAATAGTACGCCACCGCAAAACTCAGCGCCGAATATTCCGAATAGGTGTACACCGGATATACATAACGGTCGTCGTACGTCGTCGAAGGATCGTCCGCCGCCGTTTCGTCAAAGAGCGCTTCGTTCGGATAACAGGGGATCGTCACGTCGTATCCCCCGTTCGCCACCGACGCCTTCGCCACGGGATCCCCGTTTTCGTACGCCGTCTTTAAATCGTAAAACCTGTAATAATTGAAAGGATAATAGGTCAGCGTCGTGCCCGGCTTGATGATCGACGATGCCTGCGTCGCATTCGCCGGAAGCGCCCCCGCCGCAGGCGTCGTGCCATATACGTACACCGCTCCGTGCGTGTCCGCCGTGTTCTCGTACAGCGCCGTCATCTTGTCCGTGAAAAAGTTTACGTTGTACGCCGTCGTAAACGAGGAATAATCTTTCGGCAGCGCGTAAAGCCCCAGCCCTTTCCCGTCTTCGTTCGTCAGCACGTTCTTCTCGGCATCGTAACCCACACTCTCGTTGACCTTGCTGTCATTGCTGTAAGAATAAAACGCCAGCGCCGAATTCCAAAGATCGTTCAGATCGTATCCCTGCTCGCTGAAATCCATATACTCGATCAGGTTCAACAGGTACATCTTCGTCACATAACTCTGCACGTTGCCCGGAGATACGTAAAAAATATCCTGCGCAACGCCCGCCGAAAGATCGGACCGAAGCGTCGAATAATACGTGTCCGTCTTCGCCTCCACGCGAAGATTTACTTCGATCGTAAAATCCGGCCCGTATGTCTCCGGATCCTCTTCCCGCAACTTCTGCGCATACTCCTCTTCCCACGTGTCGATTATGTTCTGATACGTCGCTTTCTCCGCATCCGAACCAAACACATATACGCTGATGTTCCCGTCCCCCGAAGGACTGCACCCAACACCCGCAAAACAGAAAGAGAGGAGCAATGCCGCAGATATGCCAAGCAAAGAAAGTTTCTTCAAGATCTTTTTCATTCCTTACCTCGCTTTTTTATTATCCTTTATTTCTTATAAATTCATTCCCGTTTCGTAAATTCCTTCCGCTTGCCGCTTCCTTCTCCTTGCAAAGCCTTTCCCGCTTGCCGCTTCTTTCTCCCTGCAAAGCCTTTCCCGCTTGCCGCTTCTTCTGCTTTGCAAAAACTTTTCCGCTTTGTTTTAAAAAAACAAAGCGGAGAGGCGCCTCTCCGCTCATCGGCAGAACCTGCGCCCCGAGTCGGGAGCGGGAGCTGCCGTTATCCTTTTGCGACAATCTCCTCTTCTCCCCGTTATCGTGTTTATGATAGCACACATTTTACCCTATGTCAATACTTCTTTTCAAAATTTTTGTGAAAAAAGTCGACAATTTTAGGCTTTTTTTGGTCAATTCGCCCAATTAACGTTAACTTATAACATGCGAAAAGGGGCGTATTCGCGCATTTTGACACCGAACCCCTCCCTGCGACACCCTTCGGGGCGTTTTTTTTGCTTTTTTTAGCGAAACGTTTCGCTATTTTTTCGTTTTTTGTCGATTTATGTAATATTGTAGTGTTAAATATTAAGGCATTGTTTTGATAATTTCTATCATTTGGCTTTTTTCCGCCGAAAAAGCCGCCCGATCTTCTGCGAAAATCGCGCGTTTTTTCCGCTTGCGGTGTCTGCGGCCGTCCGCCTTTTTCCCGCTTTTTCGGCGGGTTCCCCTTCGGCGGCTTGCCGCCCCTTCCCGCACGTCGGCGGCCTGCCTTGCCGCCCGATCTTTTTGTCCTGTCCGGCTTGCCCGCCGCCGACCTTGCCCCCCCCCGCTCTTTTGCCGCCGCGGTCTCTGCCGCTTTTTCTTTTATTATTAAATTGTCGCGCGCGTGCGCGTATAAATATAAGAGATCGGGCAACCCTACGGGAAAAAAGACACGCAGCCGACCGCACCGTTTCGATTGACCGCATTTGCCTGTCCGCAGCCGTCCGCAGCCGTCCGCGCTTGGCGGCCGCAAGGAAAAAGCCACCGCCCCTCTGTCTTGCGGGCTGTCGAGCGGCGCCCACGGCCGTCCGCACCGCTTTGCCTAAACGCACCGCTTACCCGCCGCAGCCGTCCGCGCTTGGCGGCCGCGCAAAGAAAAAAAAGGCAAGGAGCCGCGCTTTGCCGTGCGGCTCCCTGCCTTTTTGCGATGTCATTTTCTGCTCCGGCCGTTTTTCGACTTTGGGCCGTTTTGACGGCTCATTGCGCCGTCATGCTTTTGCGGTCGGGCGGAAAAAGTTTATCTCTTTTCCTGTTTATCCACCATGTCGACGATCTCGCTGATGCGGTCCAGATCGTCGGTGTTGTAATAATCGATGTAAATGCGGCCTTTTCTGTCGTTTCCGATCAGCGATACTTTCGTTTTGAAGGTATGGCGCATCCGTTCGATCAGGTCTTTCAGTTCGATGCTGACCTGCTGTTTTTTCTTTTCCTTCTTCTCTTCCAGCTCTTCGGGGGATGCGAAGAAATCGCGGACGCTGCGCTCGATGTCGCGCACGGAGAGGCCGTCTTTGACGGCGTCGCCCGCCAATTTGTACTGCACGTCTTCGGGCAGCGTGACCAGCGCACGCGCGTGGCCCGCGCTGAGTTTGCCCGCCGCCACCATGTCGATGACTTCGGGCGTCAGCGACAAGAGGCGCAGCGTATTGGTCACGGCAGGACGGGATTTGCCGATGCGTTCGGCAAGCTCTTCCTGCGTCAGGTGGTATTCGTCCATGAGCTGTTTCATGGCGTTTGCCGCTTCGATCGGGTTGAGGTCTTCACGCTGCAAGTTCTCGATCAGCGAAATTTCCTTGATCTCGCGGTCGGTGTACGAGCGGACGACGACGGGGATCTGTTTCTTCCCCGCGATCTTCGCCGCGCGATAGCGGCGTTCGCCCGCAATGATCATGTATTTCCCGTCCTCGAGGTTGTTCACCACGATCGGCATGATCAAACCGTGCTTTTTGATGGAATCCGCAAGCTCGTTGAGCGCGTCCTCGTCGAAATTTTTACGCGGCTGGTTGGGATTCGGCCTGACCAGGTCGATATCCACCTCCATCAGCCCCTTGATGTCCTCGGGCAACGGCGCCGATTGCTGCGGTTTGTAATCGGGAACATACGGCTGTTTCGCCGCATTTTCATAGGCCTCTTCGGTATCCGAAAAGAGTGCGGAAAGCCCCCTTCCTAATCCTCTGTTCGATTTCATAACTTCCTCCAAATGATTTCCGAGCCGAAAAAGGCTCTTTGCCGTCCCGCCCTCTCACTGGCGCTTCGGCGGCACCGCCGACGGCGTTTCCGCCGCCCGCAAATCCGACGTTGTTGCTCGCTTCTCGCCCGTTATTGCTTTTTATCGCGCGCTTCGCGCAGGAGATACTCCTCCGTCAGCGCCTTGTACGCCCGCGCGCCCGTGCATTTCGCATCGTGCATCATGATCGGCTTCCCGTAAGAGGACGCCTCCACCAACCGCACGTTGCGCGGCACCACGATCTCGAACAGACGCTTTGTGAAAAACTTGCGGATCTCTTCCGCGATCTGTTTGGAGATCAGCGAACGGCTGTCGTACATGGTCAGCACCACCCCGTCCACGTTCAGCGCAGGATTCAGATGCTGCTTCACCAGCGTGATCGACTTCATCAGCTGGCTCAACCCTTCCAACGCATAATATTCGCTCTGGATCGGAATGATCACCGAATCTGCCGCTGCAAGCGCGTTGATCGTCAGAAGCCCCAGCGACGGAGGGCAATCGATAAATATGTAATCATATCCGTCACGCACTTCCGCCAACGCGTTTTTCAGCACTTTTTCGCGGCTACGCTTGTAGACAAGCTCCACTTCCGCTCCCGCCAGATCAATGTTGGAAGGCAAAATGTCCATTCCCTCCAACTCCGTCTTCATGATGTTGTCCGACGCCTTTTCTTCGTCGATCAGTACATTGTAAACGGATTTTTTCAGCGAGCTCTTGGAAAGCCCCATGCCCGTCGTCGCATTGCCCTGCGGGTCCATATCGATCAAAAGGACTCGCTTGCCCGAAGCGGCAATGTACGCCGCCATGTTCACGCAGGTCGTCGTTTTGCCGACTCCCCCCTTCTGGTTTGAAAACGATACGATCTTTCCCATTTCTCTTTCACCGTATTTTGAATTTTTTTTGTCGCTGCGCCCCTCCCGGCGGCTTTGCGCCCCCTCACCCGAAACGGGCGCAGCAACTCTTTTTTTCCTTTTTTTGTTTCACGGACGCCGTCCGTCAGTCCTGCTTCGGCGGCTCTTCGTCCTTCTTTTCTTCTCCGCTTTCGGCGGCTTTCTGCCCGCCCTCCGCGGCGCCTTCTTCCGCCCGATCATCCTTCGCGTCCACGCCTTTGTAAACAAACCGGTCAAAAGGATTCTCTTTCGCGGATTTCTCCTTTTTATCCATATAATCGTAGATCTCTTCTACGTTCTTGCCTTCCAACAGCATGTCGACTTCGTCCGTGTAAATGGTCTCCCTCTCCACAAGCACGCGCGCCATGTTGTCCAGCACCTTGCGGTTGTCCGACAAAAGCTTGACCGCCCTCGCATGTGCCGTTTCAATGATCTTATGCACTTCTTCGTCGATGATCCCCGCCGTCTCTTCCGAATAACTGTTGTGCGCTTCCATGTCCCTGCCCAGGAAAATCGGATTGTCCGAACGGTACGTCACAAGCCCGACTCGCTCGCTCATGCCCCACTCCGTCACCATCTTGCGCGCAATCTCCGTCACTCGCTGCAAATCGTTCGACGCTCCCGTCGATACGTCCTTGATCACCAACTCTTCCGCAACTCGCCCGCCCAATAACTCACAGACAAGATCCGTCAGTTTGTCTTTCGTCATGTGATTGTCGTCGTTGTCCGGCCGCGTCATCGTATAGCCCGCCGCCATGCCGCGCGCTATGATCGATACCTCCTGCACAGGATCACAATGCTTGCATAGCTTCGCTATGATCGCATGCCCGCTCTCATGATACGCCGTGATCCGCTTATCCGACTCCGTCACAAGCCTGCTCTTTTTCTGCGGCCCCAACAATACCTTGTTGATCCCCTCGAACAGCTCGTGATTGCCGATCATCTTCTTGTTCGCACGAGCCGTCAGAATCGCCGCTTCGTTCAGAAGATTTTCAAGATCCGCTCCCGAAAATCCGCTCGTCATCCGCGCCAAAACTTTGAAGTTTACGTCCGGCGCCAAAGGTTTGTTCCTCGCGTGCACTTTCAGGATCTGCTCCCTCCCGCGTACGTCGGGCAAATTGACATGAATCTGCCTGTCAAAACGCCCCGGCCGCAACAGAGCAGGATCAAGTATATCCGCTCGGTTGGTCGCCGCCATCACGATGATCCCTTCGTTGGTCTCAAATCCGTCCATCTGCACAAGCAGCTGGTTCAACGTCTGCTCACGCTCGTCATGACCGCCGCCAAGCCCCGTGCCGCGCTGACGCCCCACCGCATCGATCTCGTCTATAAATACAATGCAAGGCTGACTCTTCTTCGCCGCATCAAACAGGTCCCGAACACGCGACGCGCCGACACC
>CALVMA010000054.1 GCA_944341655.1 uncultured Clostridia bacterium
CATTCTTCAATGTTGTATGCACGTGTATATTCTTGCCGATGACCAATCTTTTTGTGAAGATATCGTGCAAGATCATATCGGACAAGAAGGACAAGAACCGTCCTGCGGGCGACGCGGTGCTTTTGGACGAGCGTTTTATACAGACGCCTGCGGTGGCTGTGAATCAGGCGAACAAGGCGGCTACGCGCATGGCGGAGCTTGCAATGCAGTCCTTAAGGACGGCGTTTGAAGGATTTGTGGCAGGAGACGAGACGAAAAAAGAGCAGGTAGACGAGCTGAATGCGCGCGTTGCGGACATGGAAAAGAGGATCGTGGCGTATCTGATCAAGATCTCGGCATCCGATCTTTCCCTGAACGACGAGAGGCTGATCTCTTCCATTCACCATTCGACGAGCGACATTATCCGTATCAGCGAACTTGCGGACAATATTACCAAATATACGCGCAACTGCAAGCACGACGGAATCGAGTTCTCGCAGGGAGTCATCCGTAGTTTGCAGGATATGTACGCGAAAATAGAGGATCTGTACGGAAAAACGTTGGACGTATTCGATAAAAAGGACATTACGGCGATCAAGGCGGTGGATGCTGTGGAAGATACCGTCGACGCCGCGCGCAAAGAGATGATCAAAGATCATATCCGTCGTCTGAACGAAGGAAAATGCAAACCTGCGTCCAGCAGCGTGTTCATCAACCTGGTCGGCAACCTCGAACGTGCCGCCGACCACCTGACGTACGTCGCGCACGCATTCGATTGAACCAAACGGCAGAATGCCGAGGGCAAGGGGGTGCATGGTCTGCGGCGGCCGAGTGCCGTGCGGCGGGCGGGAAGCCCGCTTGCTTTTTTGCGGGGAACGTGATATAATACAGAAAAAACGGGCGGGGATAGCCCGCGTCGGAGAGTCCTGTGGAGAAGAAAGTTTATCTTTTGGAGGATGATGCGAACATCGGTGAGCTGGTCAAATGCGCGCTGGAGATGTCGGGCATCGAAGTGGAATGTTACGAGACGGTGGCGGCGTTCATGGCGGCGGTGGAGAAGAGCCAGCCATCGGCGGCGCTGCTGGATATCATGCTGCCGGACGGCAACGGATTGGACGTATTGGCAAAACTGAAACAGAAGTACCCGTCGATCGGCGTGATCATGCTGTCGGCGCTGGGGCAGGAAACGGACAAAGTGCGCGGGCTGAACCTGGGCGCGGACGATTACATCAGCAAGCCGTTCGGGGTGTTGGAGCTGGCGGCGCGCGTGAACGCGCTGTTGCGCCGTTCGGGCGGCACGGCGTCGCTTGTGCGCGGGAACCTTTCCCTGGACGAAGAGACGATGACGGCGACGCTGCGCGGCGTCAAGCTGGAGCTGAACAACAAGGAATTCAATCTCCTGCGGTACCTCATGCAGAAAGAGGGCAAGGCGCTCACGCGCGAGAACATTCTGAACGCGGTCTGGGGGTACGACGAGGGGGAAACGCGCACGGTGGACAACCATGTGGCGCGGCTTCGCAAACTGGGCATCGATTACATAGAGACGGTGTTCGGCGTTGGGTACAAATTCGTATATAAAGAATGAATAAGCGCCGCTCTTTCGGGAGCGGCGCGAAATTATCCGCGGCGGAAAGGGAAACCGTGCCGCGGGAAAGAGAGCTTAAAGAAAGAGTATAAAGATAAAGTTTTGCGAGGGGAGATATGCGGAAAAGGATCTTGCTCGTAACGCTGCTCGTGTCCGTGGTGGGCATATTGCTCTTGTCGGTATTGTTTTCGGCGGTATTTTACGAACAGACGCTCGACAGGACGCGTTCGCAGCTGAAAATTTACATGGGGATCTATCGGGCGGAGTTTGCGGACAGCCCGCTGACGGCGGAGACGGCGCGGGCGCTTTCCGAAGAGCTGGGGGGCGCGCGGGTGACCTTTCTTTTGAAGGACGGCACGGTCGCGGCGGATTCGGGCGCGGAAGGGGCTTTGGAAAACCATCTGGAACGCGGCGAAGTGCAGGAAGCCCTGGAAACGGGCGAGGGGTACGCCGTGCGGCGGAGCGCGACGCTGCGCGAAAATCTCGTCTATTACTGCTGTTCGTTCGACGAAATGTTTACGCTGGCGGACGGAACGCCGCAGGAAGGGGCGCTGGTGCGCATCGCCGTGGCGGGCTCTTCGGGCTATGCCATCTTTGCGGGCGCGCTGCCGACGGTCGTGTGGTTTTTGATCGTGGACATTCTCTGCTGCCTGTTCGTGGCGTGGATGGCGACTTCGTTCGTGCTGCGCCCCGTGGAAAAACTGACGCTGGAAGCGGCGCACGGCGGCGGCAAGGAGGTCAGGACGGAGTATGCGGAGCTTGCGCCCATCGCCAAAATGATGAACGACATGAACGCCGACCTGCATGAGAAAGTGGAAAAGATGAAGGAGGACCGCCGCATCGAAAAGCTGGTTCTCAACAGCATGGAGCACGGCATCGTCATCTTCCGCGATCCCGCGGACGTCATACTGATCAACCGCACGGCGCGCAGGCTTTTGGATTACGAAACCAACGAGCCCGTGCCCTGCTTTGTCAACGATCGGGAGATCGCCGCCATTCTCGAAAGCGGCGAGAGCGCGTCGGTGGTGCGCAGCATCGGCGGAAGATATTATGCGTTCCGCTTCACTTTTAACGAAAAGATGCGCGTGCTCCTCATCACCGACGTCACCGAGTCCACGCAGGCGGCGCGCTCGAAAAACGATTTCATCGCCAACGTTACGCACGAAATGAACACGCCGCTCACCAGCATCCGCGGCTTCGCGGAGCTGATCGCCGCGGGCGCGATGCCGCCCGAGAAACTCGAAGGCGTGGCAAACACGATCATGCGGCAGAGCGACCGCCTCGCCAACCTGATCCGCAGCATCATCAACTTTTCGGCGATCGATTCGGACGAGCTGCCCGACTACGAGGTGGATCTTTCCGAACTTCTGCACGAGGCGGTGTCGGCGTTCGAACCCAAGATCGCGCAGAAAAAACTGCGCATGAAAGCGGACATCGGCAACGGCGTCAAGGTGATGAGCCGCCGCGAACGGCTGTTGGAGATCGTCAACAACCTCGTCAGCAACGGGATCCGCTACAACAAAGAGGGCGGCGAACTGTCCGTGACGCTCACGGGCGGGCCCGTGCCCGTCCTGCGCGTGTCGGATACGGGCATCGGCCTTTCGGAAGAGGACAAGACCCGCATCTTCGACCGCTTTTATACGGTGGATAAATCACACAACGGCACGGGCGGCGGCTTCGGGCTGGGACTTGCGATCGTGAAAAAACTCTGCCGCAGGGCGGGCTGGAAATTGTCCGTGGAAAGCGAACTCGGCAAAGGCACGTCGTTTGTCATCGAATTCAGCGCCGCAAACCAGAAAACCGCGCAAAATCCCTCCCCCGAGGCAAACGGCATCGGTTAAAACGGCATAAAAGTTTTCTCGCCTGTATTGACTTTCTTGCGTTTTATGCTATAATGACTTCAACAAGCGCAAGGGAGAGAAAGATGAAAAAAAAGTGCTGCATGGCAAATGCGATATTGGCATTCGCCGCTTTTTGCATTATGTTCGGAGACGTCTGCTTTGTTTGGGGCGGATCCGCGGCAAACGCAAAAGAAATGTCCGGCGGGATTTTTTTAAGCGTATATTACCTGATTTTGCTGATTGTCGCAACCGCTCTTGTTCATAACAGTTATTATTCGGTCAAACCGTTGCTTTTCGGCGCTGTTTTTTCTTCCGCCTGTATTATAATTGTTTGGCTTATCGGTTTAATTTCCTGGCCTATCCGTAAAGCACAGGGAAACGTGTTTATATCGGACGGCCCTACGGCCGTAGCGGTTCTTATTATCATAACAGTTCTTTCGTTGCTCATGTCTGTGCTTTATTTGATAGCCGCTTTGAAAAAAGACAAAATTCAAGCGGTGCAAGGGGCGGCTCCGCCGAAAGACAATATCGTATGACCGCGGAAAAAAGGCAGGGG
>CALVMA010000055.1 GCA_944341655.1 uncultured Clostridia bacterium
AACTTTCCCGCGCAGCGTGATCTCGCCCGTCATCGCAATGTCCTTGCGCACAGGCTTGTGCGTAAACGCCGATAAGATCGCCGTCGCCATCGTGATCCCCGCGCTCGGGCCGTCCTTCGGCGTCGCACCCTCGGGGACATGGATATGAATGTCCGTTTCCGAAAATACGTCCGACGAAATTCCGTATTCGTCCGCGTGCGCACGGATATAGCTGATCGCCGCACGCGCCGATTCTTTCATGACGTCGCCCAGCTTGCCCGTCAGCAAGATCTCCCCTTTGCCCGGCATCGCGGATACCTCGATCGTCAGCGTCGTGCCGCCCACCGACGTCCACGCAAGCCCCGTCGCCGCACCCACTTCGTTGCCGTCCAGATGCGCATGGTCGTCGTTGTATCGCCGCACGCCCAAGATGCTCTCCAGGTTGTTTTCGTCCACCACCTGGCACTCCATGGACTCATTTTCTGCATAACGTACCGCAATTTTGCGGCACACCGATCCGATCTGACGCTCCAGATTGCGCACGCCCGCTTCCATCGTGTATCCCTCGATGATCGCCGTCACCGCGCCGTCCGTTATCTTCAAAAGCTCTTCTTTAAGCCCGTTCTCTTTGATCTTTTTCGGGATCAGATACCGCCGCGCGATCTCACGCTTTTCGTCCAGCGTGTAACCGTTCAGCTCGATCAATTCCATTCTGTCCAGCAAAGGCGCCGGGATCGTGTCCACCGTGTTCGCCGTCGTGATGAACAATACCTTGGAAAGATCGTAAGGAACTTCCAGGAAACGGTCGCGGAACGTGGGATTTTGTTCGGGATCCAACACCTCCAAAAGCGCGCTCGCGGGATCCCCCCGCATATCCGACGAAACCTTGTCGATCTCGTCCAAAAGCATCACGGGATTGATGCTGCCCGCCTGCTTCATGGCATAAATGATGCGCCCCGGGATCGCCCCGACATACGTGCGGCGATGGCCGCGGATCTCCGCTTCATCCTTTACGCCGCCCAGGCTCATGCGCACAAACTTTCTGCCCAGCGCCCGCGCCACCGACTTGGCGATCGACGTCTTGCCTACGCCCGGAGGCCCCACGAAACAGAGGATCGGCGCGTTCATGCTCTTTGTCAGCTGCAATACCGCAAGATATTCCACGATGCGCGTCTTGACCTTTTCAAGGCCGTAATGATCTTCGTCCAGGATCTTCTGCGCGTCCGCAAGGTTCTCCGTGTCCTTCGTCTCTTCCGTCCACGGAAGATCGATCAGCCAATCCAGATAATTGCGGATCACCGTGTACTCGGGCGAGGACGGAGGCATTTTGTCCGTGCGCGCGATCTCTTTGAGCGCTTTCTCTTCGATCTCGGCTGGCATGTGCTTGTCCTTGATCTGCCGCGTCAGCGAATCGCGCTCCTCTTCGTCGTCACCCAATTCCGTGTGAATGGCTTTGAGTTGCTCGCGCAGGAAATATTCCTTCTGGTTTTTATCGATGTTCTGCCGCACCGCCGCACTGATCTTCTTCTCCAGCTTGGCGATCTCCAACTCGTCGTTCAAACACCGCTCAAAAATCTTCAGCCGCTCAACCACCTTCACCGTCTCTAAAATTTTCTGCTTTACGTCCTCTTTGATATGCAAAAAAGACAGCGCGTTGCCGATGTACGCGTCGGGATCGGTGATGTTTTCCAGCACCCCCGCCGCCTCCTTCGGAAACCGCATATCGCCCGCCTGAATGTCCCGCATGACGTCCTGCGCCGTGCGGAAATACGCCTCCTCCAGCACCGCGTCGCCGTGCACCGCTTTCAGCTCGGATACATTCGCAAACAGACAGCCGTCCTGTTCGTAAACTTCCTCCGCTTTGGCACGGTAAAGTCCCTCCACGCTCACGCGGAGGTTGTTCGAAGGCAACTTGCCGATCTGCTTGATCTTGACCACCGTCCCGACCTTGCAGATGTCTTCGGGAACGATCTCGTCCTTTTCGGCATCCTTTTGCATGCTCACGAAAAGCTGCATGTCCCTCTCGGACGCACGCGAAATCGCCGTCAGCGAGATCAGACGCCCGGCATCGAATACGTTGGCTGTCTGCGGGAAAATGACCTTCCCCCGCAACGCTACCACCGGTAAATTTATGATCTTTTTCGTCTTCGGCATAGTTTTCCCTCCCCAAGCTGTGTTTTTCCTTGCCTATACCATTCGTTCCTTATTAGTATAACACATCTTTATACGTTTTACAAGCCGATTTTTTTCTTTTTAATATACCTTCCCTCCTTTTTACGCAAGTTTCACGATTTTTTCATCCTTCGGCAAAAAAATGCTTTTGGTAACTTGCTTTACAAAAATAAATATGATAAAATCAATATAACATCAAAAAAATACATATTTCTATGAGGAATAATTATGCCAAGCGTTGTTCTTACCTGCCCGAAATGCGGCGGCAATATGGAACCCGACGGAGACAAATGCGTCTGCCCCTATTGCAAAACCATTACAATAAATATTTTTTCGCCTAAAATCGCTTTCGATCCGCAAACCTCGGGATTGGAAGAGTTTGCCAAAACACTCCGCGAAAACAAACAGCTTTTCATCATAAAGTCGGACGGCGTGTTTTTAAAAACCGACCCCGAAACGCTCATCGTCAACAAAAAAATCGAAATGGCGGAAAATTTTCTGAAAGAGGAAGAATACGATGATGTCATCAAAACGCTCGTCGGTATTCACAACTTCCCCGCCGCACGGCTGTGTATGCTGGCAACGAACAAAGTGCGCGACGAATTCCCCCTCACCATGCGCGCCTCCGTTCCCGATTTTTCCCAAATCTACAGTACCTGCGACGATCAAGACACCCTAAACACCTACCGCGAAATCGAAAAGATCTGCCGCCTCAATATCGAAGTTAAACGCCTTGCCGAAAAAGGCTACGAAATGCTTTCGCTGAACATGTACGACGAAACGCTCGCGTACGCACGAAACCTTTGCGCTCAATACCCCAACAAAGCTGCGGCTTGGGACCTTGCGGCCTGCGCCGTCAACCTGAAAGCCCGCCGGTCCCCTTTCCTCCCGCCCATCGGCGAAGAGGTGTCTTACATGATCCAATGCCCCGATTATGCAGGCGATGAACGAAACCTTTTCACGAAATATTGCTTCCTGAAAAGCAAAGCCATACACGAAAAAGAAATCGAATGCACGCGGAAATTAAATGAGTTCAACGTTCTGGGTTCGGAACGAAACAAAGCCGCGCTCGCCCAGGCAAAGAAAATGCAAAGCAAACTGATCGTCATTGCCGTGCTGACCGTCCTGTTCAGCGCTCTTCCTCTTGCATTATACTTTGTCTCACCTTTAGCGGCAACACTCACCCTTTCCACCGTTCCTCTCATGGCTCTGTGCTTGATTCTCGCCATCCTCAAAATGCCGAAAATGATCTTGGACGACAACAAAGATCTCTTTTACGACAGTTATAAGAAAGTACGCAAAACATCCAAACGTTTGGCTATCTTCGTAACGTTGATCTCTCTTCCTCTCCTCATTGCGGGCATTGTCCTCATCGTCATGGGATGAAATTAAAATTTTTACCGCAACCGCGCCCGTCTCAGACGTTTAAGCTGAGACGGGCGCGGCTTACGTTTCCGAACATCCGGTATTTTTTCAGCACTTCGACGCGTTTGAAACGAACGGTGCGGACAGAGCGGCGGAACGGCGAAACGGCGAAACGGCGAAACGGCGGAACAAATCGGGCAAGGATCACAACAAATCACGCGGGCGGACAAAATTTTTTGTCCGCCCGCGTGATTTGTTTTCTTTTGCGGATCAACGCCGCACTCATATCAAAAACACGCGCCAAAAGGCGCGTGTTTTTCAGTTTTCGGAACGAATGTATTCGTCGATGGCTTCCGCCGCCGTCTTGCCTGCACCCATCGCAAGGATGACGGTCGCGGCGCCCGTGACCGCATCGCCGCCGGCATACACGCCTTTGCGGGAGGTCAGCCCGTGCTCGTCGGCAATGATGCCGCCCCACTTCTGCGTTTCCAGCCCCTTCGTCGTGTTCTTGATGAGCGGGTTGGGACTCGTGCCGATCGCCATGATCACGCAGTCGCACTCAATGGTAAATTCGCTGCCAGCCTTTTCCACGGGACGGCGGCGCCCCGAAGCATCGGGTTCGCCCAGCTCCATCTCTACGCAGGTCATGCCGCGCACCATACCGTTTTCACCTTCCAAAATCGCCGTCGGATTGGTCAGCAGCCTGAACACGATGCCCTCTTCCTTTGCATGCTCCACTTCCTCGGCACGCGCGGGCAACTCGTTCTCGCCGCGGCGGTAGACGATGTAAACTTCTTCCGCACCCAGACGCTTTGCGCACCGTGCCGCGTCCATTGCGACGTTCCCGCCACCCACGACCGCCACTTTCTTCGCGTGCAAAACAGGCGTGCGCGAATCGTCTTTATACGCTTTCATCAGGTTCACGCGCGTGAGAAACTCGTTCGCGGAATACACGCTCTTCAGGTTTTCGCCCGGTATGTTCATGAAACGGGGCAACCCCGCGCCGCTCCCGATGAACACCGCTTCAAACCCGTATTCGTCCATCAGTTCGTCCACCGACAGCACCCTGCCGATGACCATGTTCGTTTCCACTTTCACGCCGAGCGCCTTTAAATTGTCGATCTCCTTCTGCACGATGCTCTTGGGCAGACGGAATTCGGGGATCCCGTACACGAGCACGCCGCCCGCAAGGTGCAGCGCCTCGAAAACGGTCACCTCGTACCCGCGTTTGGCAAGATCGCCCGCGCAGGTCAATCCCGCAGGGCCGCTCCCGACCACCGCCACTTTATGGCCGTTGGGTTCCGCCTTCACGGGAAGATCACAGCTGTTCGCATTGTGCCAATCTGCCACAAACCGCTCCAGCCTGCCGATCGCCACCGGCTCGCCCTTTATCCCGCGCACGCATTTTTGTTCGCATTGCGTTTCCTGCGGGCAGACCCTGCCGCACACCGCGGGAAGACTGCTCGTCTGCTGTATGATCTGATACGCCGCCTCAAATTCCCCCGCCGCAACTTTTGCGATAAAATCGGGAATGTGGATCTTTACGGGACATCCCCCGATGCAGGGTTTGTTTTTACAGTTGAGACAGCGCTGCGCTTCTTCCACCGCCGTTTCCGCCGTATAACCGAGCGCCACTTCCTTAAAGTTCTTGTTCCGCACTTCGGGCGCCTGCGAGGGCATCTCGTGCTTTTTCAGACTCATGTTCGGCATATCACTTTACCTCCTTTTTGAAGAGGTTGCACGCTTCCTCGCGTTCTCTCTTTTCAAATTCTTTATAGGTGGACGCGCGCTTCATGATCTCGTCGTAATCCACCTCGTGCCCGTCAAAATCCGGCCCGTCCACGCACGCGAATTTCGTCTTGCCAGCCACCGTCAGACGGCAGCAGCCGCACATGCCCGTCCCGTCGATCATGATCGGGTTCATGCTCACCGTCGTCTTGATATTGTACTGCTTGGTCAGCAGCGACACAAACTTCATCATCACGACCGGCCCGATCGCGATCACTTCGTCATAGACGTTCCCCGCTTCGATCAGCGCTTTGAGCGCGTCCGTCACGAGCCCCTTTTCGCCCGCCGATCCGTCGTCGGACATGAGTTTATAAACGTCCGAAACGGCGCGGAATTGCCGCTCGAGTATGACGAGATCCTTCGTGCGGAAGCCTACGACGCTGTGCACCTCCGCGCCCAGCTCATGCAACTTTTTCGCCACGGGATAGGCGATCGCACAGCCCACGCCGCCGCCCACGACCGCGACCTTTTTCAGCCCCTCCACGTGCGAAGGTTCGCCCAAAGGCCCGACAAAATCATGAATGTATTCCCCTTCTTTCAAATGATTCAGGCGCTCCGTCGTGCCCCCGACAATCTGAAATATGATGGTGACAGTGCCCTTTTTCCTGTCAAAATCCGCAACCGTAAGAGGTATGCGCTCCCCTTCTTCGTCCACGCGCAGAATAATGAACTGCCCCGGCTCCGCCTTCTTCGCGACAAACGGCGCGTCCACTTCCATCAGCGTGACGGTGGGATTCAGTTCCTGCTTTTTTATGATCTTGTACATAACCTGACCGTCCTTTACCTTTGCATGATATACTTTGGATTTTATCATTATATAGTATAACCGACCGCGCCCGAATTTTCAAGCATTTTCGACCGCAAAACACAAATCGCCCTATTAATTTTGCTTATAGCCCGAAGAGGAGCCGTCCGCATTTTGCGGACGGCTCCTCTTCGGCTTTTGCAGGGAACGTTCTGCAAAAAAACAGTCCCGAAAGCCAAACTTTCGGGACTGCCTGCGTTCTGCTTTTTACGCGCTCTTTTTGATGAGTTCGGGTTTGGAATTGCCCAGAACACAATCGCGCGTGATCTTTACTTCGCTGATGTCTTTGTCCGACGGGATCTCGTACATGACGTCCGTCATGATGTTTTCGATGATCGTGCGCAGGCCGCGCGCGCCCGTCTTTAACTTGATCGCCGTGTTCGCGATCTCGCTGACCGCCGAAGGATCAAAGGAAAGTTTTACCCCGTCCAGCCCGATCAGCTTCTGATACTGCTTGATGAGCGCATTCTTCGGCTCGGTCAAAATCTTCACGAGCGCCGTTTCATCCAGCGGCTGCAAATTCACCACGATGGGCACGCGCCCCACAAATTCGGGGATCAGCCCGAACTTGGTCAGATCCTGCGGCTTTACGTCGTCGAAAAGCTGGTAATCCATTTCGTCCGAACTCTTTACCTTGCCGCCGAATCCCAAAGACGTGTCGTCCTTGCGCGCCTGCACGATCTTATCCAGCCCCACGAACGCCCCGCCGCATATGAACAAAATGTTCGTCGTGTCGATGCGCATGCACTCCTGCTGCGGGTGCTTTCTCCCGCCCTGCGGCGGTACGTTGGCGATCGTGCTCTCGATGATCTTCAAAAGCGCCTGCTGCACCCCTTCGCCCGATACGTCGCGCGTGATCGATACGTTCTCGCTCTTACGCGCGATCTTGTCGATCTCGTCGATGTAGATGATCCCGCGCTGCGCTTTCTCGATGTCGTAGTCGGCATTCTGTATGAGCTTGAGCAGAATGTTTTCCACATCCTCGCCCACATACCCCGCTTCGGTCAGCGTCGTCGCGTCGCTCGTGGCAAACGGCACGTTCAGAATACGCGCCAGCGTCCGCGCCAAAAGCGTCTTCCCGCAACCCGTCGGCCCGAGCAAAAGAATATTGCTCTTTTCGATCTCTACGTCGTCGTTTTTCTTGGACAGCTCGCTGTTGATGCGCTTATAATGATTGTACACCGCCACCGACAAGACCTTCTTCGCCTTGTCCTGCCCGACGATGTATTTATCCAGCTCCTCTTTGATCTCCGAAGGTTTTTTCAGTTCGACCGTGTCCGCCGGCTTTTCCTGCGCGGAACGGATCTCTTCGTTGCAGATCTCCACGCATTCGTCACAGATAGACAATCCGTCCGGCCCGCTGATCAGAACTTTCGTGCGGCTCTTCGGCTTGCCGCAAAACGAACAGCATTGCTCTTCTTTCATGCCTTCTTACCTCCTTTCGCGCCCGCTTTTCCTCTCGGACACGCTTTGACCGCCTCCAACGACAAAGCGACGCCGCGGTTGCATACATATCAGTAAACGAACGGCGGCGCTGCCTCATCTGCGGTCTTACCGCAATTTTTTCTTATCTTTTATAAAATACGCTGTCTACAAGCCCGTAATTCTTCGCCTCTTCCGCCGACAGATAATTGTCGCGGTCGGTGTCGCGCTCGATCTCCTGAATGCTCCTGCCCGTGTTCTCGGACAAAATACGGTTCATCTTGTCACGGATCTTTAAAATATGCTCCGCCTGGATCTTGATGTCGCTCGCCTGCCCTTGCGCTCCGCCCAACGGCTGGTGGATCATGATCTCACTGTTCGGAAGCGCAAAACGCTTGCCGCGCGTCCCGCTCGAAAGCAAAAACGCTCCCATGCTCGCCGCCATGCCGATGCAGATCGTCGATACGTCGCAGTGAATGTACTGCATCGTGTCGTAGATCGCCATGCCCGCCGTAACGCTCCCGCCCGGGCTGTTGATGTACAGGCTGATGTCCTTGTTCATGTCCTTCGCTTCCAGATAGATCAGCTGCGCCACGATCGTGTTCGCCATGCCGTCGTTGATCTCTCCCGAAAGAAAGATGATGCGGTCTTCCAAAAGCCGCGAGTAAATGTCGTAAGAACGCTCCCCGCGGTTGGTCTGCTCCACGACCATGGGGATCAGATTCATTTTGATTCCGTCCATTTTATCTCCGTTATCCTTCCGCGAAAACGTTTATTCCGCTTTTTCGCTCTTTGCCGCTTTCTTCGCCGCAGGCTTCTTCGCCGCGGGTTTCTCTTCGCCGTCTGCCTTTTTCGCCGCAGGCTTCTTCGCCGCGGGTTTCTTCTCCTCGCCGTCCGCTTTCTTCGCCGCGGCTTTCTTCGCCGGCTTTTTCTCCTCTTCCGCCGTCATGTTGTTGTTGGCTTTCAGGAAATCAAACAGCTTGTTGATCACGATGTCGTTCGCAATGTATTCGCGCTGCGAATCGTCCACGTCTTTCTTGTATTCTTCCAGGCTCTTGTTCGCGGCCTTCGCAAACTCTTCCAGCTTCGCTTCGATCTCCGCGTCTTCCGCTTTGATGTTTTCTTCACGAATGATCTTGTCGATCACCAGCTGGCTCTTTACGGTGTCCGCCGCCTGCGAACGGTATCCCTCGCGGAATGTTTTCACGTCCGTGCCCATATATTTGAGATAATCGGCAAGTTTCATGCCGCCGTACTGCATGCCCAGACGATATTCCATGTTGCGCATCATCACGTCCATCTGGTTCTCGATCATCGCGTCGGGGATCTCCGCTTCCGCAGTCTCGGTGATGGCCTTCACGATGTTGTTCTCCGTTTCGGCATCCCCCTTTTCTTTCGCCTGCTTTTCCAGACGCTCGCGCGTCTCTTTCTTATACGCGTCCACGCTCTCGGCGCCCGCCGCGTCCTTGATGAATTCGTCGTTGATCTCGGGGAGCTCTTTCTTTTCCAGCTTGTTCAGCTTGACCGCGAACACCGCATCCTTGCCCTTGAGGTTCTCCGCCTGGTAATCTTCGGGGAATTTGACCTTCACGTCCTTTTCCTCGCCGACGTTCATGCCGATGACCTGATCCTCAAACCCCGGAATAAAGGAATTGCTGCCCAAAACCAAAGGATAATTTTCGCTCGTGCCGCCTTCGAATTTCTCTCCGTCCACGCTGCCCGAAAAATCAATGGTCGCCGTGTCGCCCTTCTCCGCCGCGCGGCCTTCCACCGCAACAAGGCGGGAATTGCGCTCCTGCAGACGCTTGAGTTCGGACTCCACGTCTTCATCTTTTACATTATACTCAACTTTTTTGATGTTTATACCCTTGTACGCTCCCAATTTGACGTCGGGCTTGACGGGCGCAACCGCCACCAGAACGGCTCCGTCCTCGCTGATGTCGTCCACCGAAAGCTGCGGCTGGCCGACAACCGTATAGTTCTCCTTCTCTTTCTCGACGATATCATAGTAATGATCGGTGAAAAGATTGTTCAGCGCATCTTCATAAAACACGCCTTTGCCGTAGTTGAGCTCGATGACGTGCTTGGGCGCCTTGCCCTTGCGGAAACCGTTGACAAAATATTTGCCGCGCGTCTGCTCGTACGCTTTCTGATTGGCGGCTTCCCATTCCTTTTTGTCAAACGTCATGGTGATCTTTACTGTGCTTTTCTCGGAAGATTCTGTTTTGTATTTCATAAAAACTTCTCCTGCTATAAATTGCCTTTTTGCTCGTTATAGTATTTTAGCACAAAGCGCACGTTTTGCAAAGCGTTTTTACGCAAATGATTTACTTTTTTTGCCGAATGCGGTATAATACCCGAAAAAGGAGGTGCGTATGCCTCAGGACGCCTTTACCCTGCGCCATATCGCCCGCGAACTCGACGAAGAGCTCCGCGGCGGAAAAGTCAACAAGATCATTCAGCCCTCGCGCGACGAAGTGGATATCCTCTTCTACGCGAACGGCAAAACGCGCAAACTTGCGCTCAATACCAATGCGTCTTTCGCGCGCGCCATTCTCTCGGACATCCCGCGCTCGGCGCCCGATACCGCGCCCAATTTTTGCATGCTCCTCCGCAAACACCTCGCGGGGGCACAGCTTTTATCCGTACGTTTGCAGGGATTTGAACGCATCCTCGCTTTCACTTTCGACTGCCGCAACGAATTCACGCGCGCGACGCGCGTGCTTTACGCGGAGATCATGGGCAAATATTCCAACCTCGTGCTCACGGAAAACGGCATCATCTCCGGCGCGCTCAAAGTTTCGTCCTTGCAGGAAAATTTCAGGCGCGCCCTGTTCCCCGGCGTGAAATACCTCCCGCCCAACCCGCAGGACAAGGCCAACCCCTCCGATTTCGACGCGCTGCTCGGCCGCATCCGCGCTTTCGCGGGCGGCGATTTCGCCGAATTTTTGTTTTCCAACCTCTCGGGGCTCGCCCTGCCCACCTGCCGCCTCATCGCCAAAGACCTGGGCTGTGAAAACGCCTCTCCCTTCGGGGAAAACGCCCCGAAAATCGCGCGGCGCATTTACGATTTCATCTTCTCCGACGCGACGTCGCCCGCCCTCGAACGGATAAACGGCGAAGCCAAAGACTTCCACGCCCGCGCCGACGGGGAAAAATACCCCACCGTCTGCCGCGCCGCCGACGCCTACTACGCCGAACGCGAACAGAGCCGCGACCTCTCGGAACGCAAACGAAGGCTCGGCGCCCTGCTCCTGTCCCGCCGCAAAAAGGAAGAGAAAAAACTCGCGCTCCTCTCCGACCGCGAAAAGAGCTGCGCCGACATGGAGAAAAACCGCATTTTCGGCGAACTCGTCACCGCTAACCTGTACGCACTGCGCAAAGGCTGCGACGGATTCGAAGCCGTCAATTACTACGACGAAAATTCCGC
>CALVMA010000056.1 GCA_944341655.1 uncultured Clostridia bacterium
TCTGTCCGCCGCCGCTGCCAGGTTCTATTTTGAGCGAATAGCCGCTTTCCCCATAATATTTTTCATCGGAAATTCCAACGCCCTCTTTCGCGATGGGAGTTGAAAAGATTCTGTTGTCAAACGAATAAAATTCATTCGGATTGATATTGCCCGTGCCAAATTCGGAAAGCATGTTGCTCCACGCAAATGTATCGTCCTCTTTGACTGCTTTGATCTGAATGTCGTATTCGCCCGTCCTGGTGATATACCCTTCTTCCACTAAATTCAGAGGATCGTCGCTGCCGTGATACCCGACGTCTTTCACTGCCTCTTTGCCGTCGATCCAAAGATCGTACCGCGCAAATGACGAACCGTCTTCCAGCTGCCAGTAGATCTCATTCAGCGTGTCGCAATACAGCAGAGGGCCCGCTATATAGACAGCTTCATCGCTTTCCTCGGACGCGGCGCTCTCCAGATAGATCGTCGTGCCGTCCGCATAGGCGAGACATTTTACGGCTATGCTGTAAGCTCCGTCTTCCGTCATCGTCCAGAAATTGTTCTTGATGGAAACCCAATTTTCGTTGTCGTTGACTTTTACGCCGTAACGGTTGGCGTTTTCCACTTCCGGCCAATGAAACTGCTTTGCGTGCGTCTCACTGTCCTCCGAAACCGTCGGTTTCTCAGGCGCGGCGAGTTGGCGCACGGTAACAGCGAGCTCCGCCGCCTCCGACGTCTGTGTTTCGCTCTTCGCGCGCACATAGATCTTGGTAACGGAAACATCCTTTACGAGCGTAAAGATATCGATCTCCTCTTCCTCGACCGCCGTATAATCGGTCCCGTTGACGCTGACCTCGTAGCCGACGGCGCCTTCCACGCCCTTCCACGTGAGCCTTCCGCTCGATTTGAGTTCGAGCTGCGCAGGCGCCGCCAACGCATCCGCATCGGACTTTTCACAGGCGATCAGCCCGATCGCACAGCATACGACCAGACAAACTGCCAACACTGCCAAAGCTAATCTTTTCATCATTTTTCTCCTTTTTTATTTAAGAAACGCACGGTTTGCTTTCCTCTCGCATGTGTGCGTTAACCTCGCCTATTTAATCTACCCGCTTGTTCGCGTGTTGTTCTTCCGTGATCAGTCCTGCCGTGTACAGCGCATCCCAATACTCTTGCCCGCCGTCAGCCGTATACTTTGTCTTGCGGGCTTCGAAAGAGACGGACGCCCTCGTCCTGTCCTTGGCGTTTTGCGACCCGAACTGTCTCTCAAAACACTGCGCAGTCTCGTCCACGCACGACATCTTGATCGCCGCCAGCTGTTTGTTGCAGAATTTGTTGAGGGAGAGCATTTCGTACGCTTTGATATAGAAATCGCTCAGCGCGACGCCCGTGCTCTCGATCATCTCCACGCAATCGACGCCGTCGATCGGCAGCACCGCACCGCATTGGCTCAGCGTAAAGTCGCGGATGCCCTGTTCCGAATACAGATACTTCAGGAACAGTTTTGCCAACCCGCTGTTGACCTGGTCTGAATCGACGATGCAGGCGTTCGAACCTTCCGAACCGAGATAACAGAAGTTCCTCGCCTCCTCCACGCGGTCGAAGTCTGCCTGATCCACGTCATACCCTGTGCCCGTCAGATCCGTCTTCCCGGCATCGATCGCACGAATCAGAGAAGCGAGTTCTGCATCGTCGGAGATCGTAGTGCATTGGTCGATGATCGCGCTGATCACGGGAATGCGGAACATCGAGAAAGACTCCTCGTCCACAAACCCCGCCATCTCATTCATCAGCCAGGAGCCGTTGAACATCATCGCCGCCGATTCGTCGGACAGGAACTGCACCTGCGCTTCACCGAAATTGAGCGCCGTGGAAGTTTTCACGATGTTGTTGTTGTCATACCAAAGCAGATCTTCCAGCACCTGCGCCGCTTCCAGCGCGCCCTGCTGATACGTCGAGGAGATGTCAAATACTTTCTCCCCCTGCGCATTGATAATCTGCCCGTCCTGCGCGGCATTATAAGCGTCCAGCCCTTCATACTGCGCATACAGCTGATAATACATAAAGTCGTAATACTTTTCGTTTACTCCGCCCGAAAAAATGAGCGGCGTAATGTTGTTTTTCCGCAATGTCGCGCACAGGTCTTTGAGATCCTCCGTCGTGACGGGGATCTCGTCTTCCGAGATATAGTTGGTATTGTACGCCATCCCGTACGCGCCGACATAGGAGGGCAGGTTATAGTAATGCCCGTCCCTGCGCGCATAGATGGACGACACCGTCGGAGTGATCTTTTCGCCGATCGTCTTCTCTTCCCCTTCCCATTTGTAGGCATATACGTCGTCCAGCTCCATCAGCTTATCCGTATAGTCGCTCAGATCGATCTCACTGAAATACAGATCGTAGTCGGTGTTCTGCCCCGTGATCTCCGCCATGAGCACGAGCCGCTCCGTCGTAGGATAGATCTCCACGGATACGTTCGGATACTTCTTGTTGAAGCCGCTCACCACGCTCCGCAGCCATACGTCACCGAAACCGCCCTCGAAAAACCGAATATTCAGCGTGCCGGTAATTTCCGTATCGGCGCCGCCGAGATTTTCGTCTTCCCTGTCCTGCGCCCCGCGCGAAGCACAGGCCGCAAAGGAAAACATCATCATGATCGCCAGAATCAGTACTATGAACCTGACTGCCTTTTTCATAGGATCCTTCCTCCTTTTCAATCCATTTTTAACCTTTGATGCCGCCCATGCTTACCTTCCCCAAGAGCCGCTCGGAGAAAATCGCAAAAATGATGAGAATGGGCAACAGACAGATAAACATTCCCGCATACAGGCTCGGGTAATCGAATTTGCGCTCCGCGATCGAACGGAATCGGTACAAACCCGTTGCAAGCGTGGGCATATCCGGCAAATACAACAGCGGCGACATATAGTCGTTCCACTTTGTAATGAATGCCAAAAGACCCAGCGTAAACATCAGCGGCAACACCTGAGGACGCATGATCTTGAAATAAGTATAATAAAAACCTGCCCCGTCCATCTGCGCCGCTTCCGCATACGTCCACGAAATATTGGCCCAATATGCGTACGTCAAAATGAGATTCATGCCGTATACGTTCGCCGCCGTCACCAGGATCAGCATGGAATTATCCAAATTCAGAGCATAGATGAGGCGGTAGGTGCTTACCATGGACGCGCCGATCGGCACGCTGACCATAAACAATGCGATCCCGTACAAAAATCCCCTGCCCCGAAACGTGTATTTATTCAGCACATACGCAAAAGCCGCCGTGAATTCCATCGTGATCCAAGCCGAACCGAGCGCGAACCAGGTGCTGTTCCAGAACATGCCCAGAAAGGAGATCCCGCTGTCCGATATCGTTTCAAACGCCTGGACATAATTGCTGAACTTCCATTCCGTCGGCAACCCGAACATATTGTGAAAATATTCTCCGCGGATCCCACCCGATTTCAATGAGGACAGGAATCCCCATATCACGGGGAACAACAGCATCGTCGCATAAATCAGAAAGAAGATAAAGACGATCGCAAAGATCAAGGAGGAGGGCCTGAATATCTTTTTGAGGTTTATCCGCCAAAAAGCCTTCGTCACGTGAACGCCCCTTGCGGCGAGCGACCTCGCCATCCTCACCTTTGCCAATATCCCGAATGCGATGCTGACCGCGATCACGATCACGACAAGGGCGACCATCAACCAGACAAAATCCATAACGGTATCCCCCCTAAAACTCCACCGATTCGATCCTGTTGACAAAGTGATTGATCAGGATCGCAATGGGCAGAACGATCAGCCCCTTGACGAGCCCGAGGCACCCGGCAAGCCCTTGCGACATCCTTTCGGAAATGCCTTCCGCACCGCTCGTCGTCAAAAGATACTCATAATACGGCAAGTCGTACGTCCCGTATCCGCCGCCCGTCAGAAGCAGCGTCGCGCCGCCCGAACTCAATATGCCCGTCACCATCAGCATCAGCATCGTCGCCAAAAAGGACCATGTGCAGGGCAACGCTATATAGACAAATTCCTGCAGAACATTGCAGCCGTCGATCTTGCCCGCTTCCAAAACCTCGTCGGGAAGCCGCGCAAATGCGGACAGCCAGTACAGAAGGTTCGCGCACAAGCCGAAATAAAAATTGTAGAACAGCATCGTGAGCATCGCCGTATCCGAATTGCGCAAAAGCAAAAGATCGGACCCGAACAACTGCTTGATCAGACCGTTGTTTCCGACAAGATACAAGAAGAAAGAAGACAGAATGACCGAGGAAACGATCTGCGGGAAGAAAAAGATATATCTGTAGATCTTGTAACCGGGTATTTTTTTAAACAAAAAATATGCCATTAAATAACTGAGCGGCGTAATGATGAAAAATCCCAGCCCCCAATACAGGAGCGTATTTTTCACGGATTCCAAAAGAACGCGCCCCGTCGTCGCAAAATCCCCGAACAGATATTCGAAATTGTAAAAATCGTAGGTGATCTCCCCAGTCAGTTCGTTGCGATGCTCAAACGCGATCGGGATGGACTGCAGCGTACCATATACCCAGAATATCGCGAGCATCACCAGGGGAATAATCAATACCGACCAAATACAGGCCAATTCCTTGGCACGCCTGATCTTTTTTTCGCGAAGATAATCTTTTGTGACCCCGCCGACGTTTATCTCTGTATTCATTCGCTTCACCACTTTTCAGGGAACAACCTGAAATCTGTTATATTTGGATTGAACGTGTGCTCCGGAAATTTGTGTATGCACCCGTACTTGAAGATATCTTTATACAGAGCTTCGTTGCGCTCGACCAAAACCTCTCTCTCTTCCTCGCTCGCCGTCTGATAGCGCTTCGTGCCCGTGTTGAGCAATTCCGTCATCGTCAGATGCAGTCTCGATTTTTCCACGTGCGGCAGCGTTTCCTCGGTTGCCACCGCTTCCGCTTCGTCCCAGAGCTCGTTGCAACGGTCGAACACCGTCATGTCGTACTGCGTTTTTCCGTTTACGATCGTAACGGGCACCCGCTTCATGATATCTTCATGCGTGCCGACCTTCAGGCTCTCGATATAATCGACATATTCCAGAATATACTCGGCGCTGTCACCGTAATAGCCATAGGCAAAATCTTCCATGTGATACCGATACTCGGCATAGCTCATCGAAGGATTTTTGTTCAGCTTTGCCCAAAGATATGCCCGCCATTCGGAAAATTCGGGGCACTCCACGCCCGTTATTTCCGCATAATGCGCCACGACATTGTTCTCCGCAAAGGCGTTCGCCTGGCTCCAATACGATTTGAATCCGCCGCGCACGCGGAAACTGTTTGCCCAGCTGCCCGGATAGGACCAGATATACAGCTGATCCGTCAGCTCCGACCATCCCTTCAGCAATCCCATCGTCTCTTCCACGATCTCGCAGTCGGGATCGTCGCACATATGGTCTTTGCACATGTTCAGGCAGAGCTCCACGATCACGTTGTCCCGCGGCACTACGCCGCCCTTGGGCAATTCGCAACTCCATTCGTAGCACAGCGTCTGCACGAGAACATCCGGGAATTCCCCTTCCAGCTTTTCCGCGATCTTATTGATGTAATTGAGGATCGTACCCATAATGCCGTACTTCTCATAACTTGCACGGCAATTTGCGCACTCGCACTCCTTGCCTCCGTCCCTTTGCGAGATGTTCAAAAGTCCGGTATTGTCCGACAGCAAAAGTTTGCGCGCGCTCTGATAGACATATTCCAACCCGCCCTCGCTCGTAAAACAAGGCTGCTGCACCGATCTCTTCCCGTCGATTTCCGAAAAATACCCGGGATGCTCGGAATAGACGGAATCGGGCAGCAGATACTGCAGCGTATGCACAAGATACCTGTCTCCGCCCGAAAATCCCATGCTGCCGCCGTACCGCGCATTCGTCTTCAACCCGTCGCGTTTAAAATCGCTGTTGATACATTGCGTCAGAGCCCATTCGGAATCCCAGGTCGATTCCGCCATGCTTTCCCTGTATATAAATGTCGGGCTCCACTGCAGATCGACGTCTTTGGCAACGAAAACGTCCTCTTTTTCGGGAATTTTTTCACAATCGGGCGTATAATATCTGAATCCCAATGCGTCCAGATAGGCATATACTCCGTAGATCGCGCCGCGCTTTTCGTTCGCCGCGATCACCAGATCGTTGCCCGCCGTCTTTACAACGTAACTCTCATCGCCGAGCGAAGAATAATCGATACCGTCGTCCTCCTTCCGCTCCGTCTGTCCGATAAGGATCTCATATTCCGTCTCCGCCTCATCATCCGTCACGACCTCGGGGACGCTCTGCCCCGCTTTGCGGAAATTTTCCTGCAGAACCTCCGCCGCATACCGCTCCGCGGCGCTCGCTTCCGCCGAGATTACGATCTGATAGTTTTCAAGAGCGATCCCGTTGCTTTCCAATTCTTCCGGGATATACGGCTCTTCCGTCTCCCCGCCCGTCTGATCATCCTCCCCGTCCTTCGCAGAATTACAGGCAGACATCGGAAAAACTGTGCCGAAACACAGCACCGCGCTCATCAATAACCCGATCCATCGACTTCTCTTCATACTTTCCTCCTGATACAATATCCGATCATACGACCTCGGCTCTTTTTTCCGAAGTCATCGGGCGGATGATCCACTCCGATTCACATTCAAGCCCTTCCGGCAATACGACCTTTGTGCATACCGTTCCGTTTATCCGCCTGTGCTCCACCTGCACCATTCCCTTTTCCGTGGGGATCTTCGCTTTTATATACGTTAACCCGCACAGATCCGGCGTAAAGGCGATCTTTGTACATGCGGCATCCGTAAACCGAAAGCCAACCACTTTTTCCACAAAAAACGGAAGAAACCCGCAGGACCAGCCGTGACACAAGCTGTTCCGGAACCCCTGATAACAAAACATACCGCGATCGCCGTGGATATCCGCCTTGCCTTTATCCGGAAATTCCGTGATCTTGCACGCATTTTCCATCCATGTCACATCAAAACTTTCCCAACAGGTGGTTGCCCCCATCTTCAGCATCCCGCCGTAATATTCGACCAGGTTATCGAATGCCGCCTGCGTATCCCCCGATCCGCTCAACGCCAAAGAGATCGGATAGCTCAAAAATGACGAATATCCCTTCGCTCCCCCCTCTTTGATCATCCTCGCTTCCCTTTGCCCGTTCGCCGCGCCGCTCAATATTTTCAGAGCCTGCACCGATTTGAACTGACTTTCCGCGCCCTTCCTCCGCCTCAGCCGAAGCGAAAGCCGCCTCGCTTCTTCCCGCGTTTCTTCACCGTATATCTCTTTCTCCGCCACGTCCGCAAGCGCATACAGCAACAGATAATAGACCCCCTGCCCGCTGTCGCTCGCATAGTCATACGTCAGCCAGTCGAAAAAATCGGCCTTCCAATAAGGCAATCCCGCCCTGTCAAAATCGAAATTGCCATCTTCGTCCGTACATTCGTCGAACATCCGCACGATTTCCCGCACCGCCTTGGAATATCTTGCATTCTTTTTCCCCGTGAGGCGATAACATATTCCCACGATCAGCATGAACCATATATTATACGACGGTATCCCGTTGAACCAACACGGCAGCGCATAAGTGTCTAAGATCAAGTCCAACGTGTCATAGATCACTCCCTTATCCCTGTATAAATAACAGATCCCCAGCACCTCGGGATACAAGTCGCCCACCCAGACGTGCTGATCGCGCTTGATCCCGTCCCAGATGTAGTTCTGGATATTCAGGAATATGGTCCTTGCCGACATCTTCAATATCGCGTTTACCGTTTCATTGTCCGTTTCAAACGCGGCTTCCGGATATTTTCCGTGAATAAAGGTGCCAAATATATTGTTGATCCGATATACCCCTTCCTCCAGAAAATCGATGCGTATATAGCGATACCCCGTGTTGCCCCATTCCATATCTGAGTTGGACGACATATACACTTCCATATCGCGCGTAGAATGATCGTTTGTAGCGTTTTTCTCTCCCAGCCCCGCACAGCACTCCGACAAAGATTCCCCGAACCGTATTCCTACGTTGGGCGCGGTCGAATTCACCTCGCAGCACCCCAGCATGATACGCACGCCCCCGTAATATTCCTTCCCGAAATCAAAAATCAGCGTGCCCTTTCCTTCCACGACACAGATCCTGTCCTTCCCCATCATATTCTGCTTGTCTCGATTTGTCAGTAAATACTGTTCCTCGCGCACCCCGCCGAGTTTCATCACGATGCCTTCCGGAATCAAATATTCTTTTTCCCTGTTCTCCGTATAATACTTCACAATCATGCCCCAGAATATTTTTTATAAATTCATTATATCACAAAAATATCGTTTCCGTTTTAACCAGATTATTCTATATTTGCACTGTGTTAATATTTTCATTGTTTCTGAAGAAATTTGATCACTTGTTTCATTTATTTGACTTATCCCGTAAATTTGTGTATTCTATTTGTGAATAACTCATTCTTTACACTTTTTGATCGCTTTCCTACATTTTATTTGCTTTCTTGCGCTTCCTTTTTTTTCCATAACTTTTATTTATTTAATGTGAGGTATCCATGCTCTCGATCATTAAAAACGATGAATTGTTCAACAGTTCGGATTACTACACCGCTTTGACGGATGCTACCAACAATCAATATCATCAACACGAATTTATAGAGATCTTTTATGTCGTTTCAGGACGGGTAATCCATTATATCAACGGCAAGAAAGAAGTTCTGGAACCCTATACCCTCTACCTGCTCCGCCCCCATGACTTCCACAACTTTTCTTCCTGCAATACCGACCCGTATATCCACAGAGATATCTGCATCAAAACATTGAATTTTAATAGAATATGTAATTTTCTCTCCCCCTCTTACTATGATACTATCATAAATTCCCGCACTCCGTTTAAAATTACTTTGACGCCTGAAACAATTAAATTTTTTGAACATCAATTCAATACCTATGATTCTGTCCAGGAAAAAACTGTTGCTTTTGAGGACCTTCTGTATAAAAACATTATCTCCAATATCCTTTTTTTTCTGTTTATACAACACTCCCAATTGCAACACGCTGCACCTGCTTGGATCCAACGTCTTGCCGGTCTTTTGCAATATCCTTATAACTTTTCAAATACTATTCCCGAAATTTTAAAAGAATTTCATTATACTCAGCCTTATATCTGCAGCTGCTTTAAAAAATATATGGGCTGTACCATCACCGAATATTTTACAAAGGCCAAACTTACACATGCAAACTTTCTTATCCTTTCCACAAACTTACCGATTTCAACGATTGCCGAAAAAGTCGGTTACACAAATATTTCCTTTTTTAACCGTGAATTTAAAGCCCGTTACGATCAAACGCCCTCTGCACTTCGTAAAATATAACATTTTTAAACCTCTTATATTGCTGATACAAATGAGAAACAAAGATACAGTCATTTCTGAGGTTTTATAACCCGGATACCTCTTTTACCAAAACATAAATAGTATCTTCGGCGGATACTGTTCTTCCGAAAATTGATAGTCCCCCTGCCGATTCCAAGTTCCGCGCAAACTTCCGACTGACGCATACCATTCATGTAACAATTCAGGATGGCAAGCTCTAATTCAGTAATGTGCAATGCTTCCAGAAGTGCATCGAATTTACTGTAATCTGTCTGCTCATGTTCGAAGCAGTTTACGAGATCCATAGGAAGTGCCTTATAGCTTGTAAAATCAATGTAAGAGATTTTCTCCATCTTCCTGCGGTAACGCATCAGCTCATTATCTACTTCCCGATAGCAGGCAAGTTTGATCGTGATTACTTTTCCACGTCTGTCTTTGCCGTAAATATCGGAAACCTTTCTGCCGATGAATTGATACAGAAAGCAGATTGCCGTCTGTGCTACGTCATAGCCATCCGATACGAGATAATCCACTTCTCCCATATGGTGCAGGTCTTTGATCAGACCGATATAATACTTATCCGCGATTTTCCAATCGTACTTCTTTAAGGTACGAAGAGTCTGCAATGCAATCATCTCGCCCATGAGTTTGACGTTCTCCTCTGAAATAGGCTCGTCAAACAATTCACCTTCGTTTCGATACTTTCCATTTGAAAACTTTGTAACCAACATTTCCATTTTTACATCCTCCGAATTGTTTTGCCTTTTTCGGGCAAGAGGCGAAGGAGCATAGGACGGTAAATGTCAGCATATTCAAAATAAACTTTGCGAAAGTCAACGGGACAAAGAAAAATCGTTGCGTACAAAGCATGTAAAATATTTTCTAAACAACAAATGAGCCGAGTAAGGAAAACTTCCTTACTCGGCTCTTAAACTCTTGTTATGGGTGTTTTAAGCAACGATTTTACGGCCGTTGACTTCCGCGAGGAACTATGCTAACCTGCGCCCCCCCCGAAAAAGCAATTTCGGAGGGTTCTATCAAAACCAGAATTATCTCATCAAACTGTATCTATTGAGGATAGATATTCTTGCGATAACCAGACGGAGCAGTCTATCGAAGGACAGTTGCGCGTTTGCGAGGAATACGCTCAAAAGAATAATATACTTATTCTCGATACCTATATCGACAGAGCCATGACGGGCACGAACGACAACAGACCTGACCTTCAGCGT
>CALVMA010000057.1 GCA_944341655.1 uncultured Clostridia bacterium
TGAATACTCTCCCGCTCTTCCCTACTGTCCAGAATCAGCGTGTATTGCGCCCAGCTGCTTTCATATCCTTCGGGAACAACGGGCGTTTTAAACTTCTTGCCCAAAGCATCCGTATATCTCTTTGCGACCGCGTTCCTGTCTTTAAGTTCGTATTTTTCAAAGGCGTGAAGTTTGGGAAGCAAAATAGCCGCCTGCAACGTATCCAGACGGGAATTGTACCCGAGGCGCACGTTGTCGTATTTGAAACTGCCCTTGCCGTGCACGGCAAGCGAACACATCAGCTTGTAATACTCTTCGTTGTCCGTAAAGATGGCGCCGCCGTCGCCGTAACAGCCGAGCGGCTTCGCGGGGAAAAAGGATGTCGTGGAGATATCGCCGAACGAACAGGCTTTTTTTCCGCCGATACTGCCGCCGAACCCCTGCGCGCCGTCTTCCACGATCGAAAGGCCGTATTTTTCGGCTACTTTACGGATCGCGGGATATGCGGCAGGCTGCCCGAACAGATCCACCGCGACGATACATTTCGGACAAAGTTTTCCCTCTTTCAGGACTTTTTCGACCGCCGATTCCAGCTTTTGCGCGTCCATGTTGAATGTGCGCTCGTCTACGTCCACAAAGACGCAGCTTGCCCCTTCCTGTGCGGGCGTTTCCGCACTCGCAAAAAAAGTAAACGACGGAACAAAGACCGCATCCCCTTTGCCCACACCCAGACAGCGGAGCGCGATCGTCAGCGCGTCCGTTCCGTTTGCACAGGTCAGGCAATACTTTGCGCCCGTGTATGCCGCAAGCTCTTGTGAAAGCTGTTTTACTTCCTCACCGCCGATATAATGCCCGTCCGAAAGCACTTTCGAAATACCTGCGTCAATGTCTTTTTTCAAGACCTCGTACTGTTTTTTCAGATCGATAAACTGCATATTCATTTCCTCTCCCCAGGCCGCATCGCATAGGCGATCGCTTCTTCCATTCTGTCCGTTAAAATCGTATAATCAAAATCCTTTGCCGCCGCCTTTGCCCGCGCGCACATAGCGTCGTATTCCTCTTTCGGCATACCGCGCAGTTTTAAAAGTGCCGCGCACACGGTCGCCGTATCCTGTTTTTCGCAGGCAATGCCACAGTCATATTTTTCAATCAGATCAAAATTCACTTTCACCGTGGATAGGATCGGCCTGCCCGCATTCATGTAATCGAATAATTTGTTCCAACTCACGCCGTATTTGGAAACGTTCGTCTGCCGCACGTTGATGACGTTCACGTCCGCCTGTGCGCAGATGGACGGAATGTACTTCTTGTCCACACGTCCCTTGAATACCACATTTGTAATATTCTCCTCCGCCACGCGCTTTTCCAGCATTTCTTTCTGCGTTCCGTCCCCGAATACGATCAGTTTTATATCCGTGTCCTGCAATTTCTTTGCGCAGTCTACAAGTTTTCCCACGTCGTTGACCGCCCGCACCGATCCCGCATACACCGCCTTGAATTTGCTTGCATCTTGCAGGTCTTTGTCCTCGTAAACGTATTTTTCGCGCTGCTCTTCCTGCAAGGCGATGTCGATGCCGTTGTTTACGTTAAAGACCTTGCCGGTATCGACCGCCTTCGTCCATTTCTTATCGCGGATATATTCTTTCCCGCCCGGCATCGTGAACGCGATCGCATCCGCACGCCTGTAAATTTTCTTTTCCAGAACGTACAGCGCAAGGATCGCGGGGTTTTTTTCGGAGATCCCCTTGTATTCCACGATGGAAAGCGGCCAAAGATCGCGCACTTCCGTCACGCACGACAATTTATGCTTTTTTGCGAACAGCTCCGCCTTCCATGCCGTGAACAGATCGGGCGTGGACGTATAAACGACGTCGGGCTTTTCCTTGCCGTACGCCTTCCAGATCTTTTTTATGTGAAAGGCAAACCCGAGCATGTTCTTTACCCTGGCAAGCCCGTTGCCGCGGTAATTCGAAGATTTGAGATAGGTGTAATGCACGCCCTCGTAATCGACGTCTTTAAAAAACGGTTCGCCTTCGGCGATCTTGTTGATGTCCGTGTTATGGATCGCGCTCGACGTGAAAATTCTCACGTTCCAGCCCCGCTTTTGCAGCTCTTTCGCAAAATAATAATGGCGGCAAAGCCCGCCCTGCGCGGGCGTGAGCGCATAATGATTGATGATCCAGATCGTTTTGCTCATTCCGTATCCTCTCTTTCCGCTTCCCGCCTGTTACCCGCAACGCCCGTTCATACCGATTTGAGAAGCTCTTTTGCCAGATCCTGTTTTTGCCTGTATTCTCCTTCGGTGATCTTGCCCGTCCGCAAGAGATAATCGCCGTAATTTTCCGCCGTCGCCATTCCCTGCGTGCTGATCCCCTCGCTCCGGAACACCTTGAACACCGTTTCAAACAAAATGCGCATATCGAAGAAAAATCCCTGCTTGCGGATGTATTCGAGATCGTAGCGGAATTTATCTTCCCAGGAAATATCATTTCTGCCGCGTACCTGCGCAAGCCCCGTAAGGCCCGGACGCACGATCTGCCGCTGCATGGCGACTTCGTCGAAAAATGTCATGTCGCGCACCAACTGCGGGCGCGGCCCCACGACGCTCATCTGCCCGATAAAGATGTTCCACGCCTCGGGAAGTTCGTCCACGGAAAGCTTGCGCATCAGTTTTCCGAAACGCGTCAGACGCTTCTCGTCGGGAAGAAGGTTCCCGTCCTTGTCCTTCGCGTTCGTCATGGTGCGGTATTTCAGCATTTTGAATAT